>DAOWAK010000167.1 GCA_030634605.1 Sedimentisphaerales bacterium | reverse complement strand
CTTGCGCGAAACACACAAAGTAAAACGCTATTATGGCGTTCTTGAAAATCAGTCTCGTATTTATTTCAAAAATGCCGCATGCACACGCGGCAACACCGGCGACCACTTGCTCAGCCTGCTCGAACGCCGGCTTGACAATGTCATTTACAAAATGCACTTTGCTCAGTCGCACCGCCAGGCCAGACAGTTAATCTCTCACGGTCACGTTAAAGTCAACAACCATAAAGTTGACATCCCCAGCTTTCAGGTTAAACAGGGCGATATCGTTTCTATTAAAGCTAGCGACGCCTCAAAGAAACTGGTTAACACCAATCTCGAAGCTGATTCCGGACTGCCCGTGCAGCCATGGATTCAGGTAGATAACACCAAACTCGAAGGTGTTGTTGTTGCTCTGCCCACCAGGGACGATGTACAGATCCCCGTTGAAGAGCAACTGATTGTGGAGTTCTGCTCCAGGTAGTTTATTACCTCTGTATGAATTTAGACTTTTTTAGGTAAAAATTTTATTCGACAAACAAAAGCAGACCTGCGTTTAACGCTGTTTGCGTAAAAAACAGCTGCCGCCCGCAGCGGATTCGGGTCGATGATGTTTGTTGTTTTGCGGGAGACCTTAATATGAGAATTAGATGGCGAGGACTTGAATTACCCAACCAGGTGCAACTGGATCGTGAAGTGTCCACCGATACCTACGGAAAATTGGTCATTGAACCTTTTGAACGGGGTTTTGGAATCACTATCGGAAATAGTTTGCGCCGTATCCTGCTTTCCGCTCTCGAAGGCAGCACCGTGACTTCTGTAAAAATCGCGGGTGCTCCTCATGAGTTCACCTCTATCCCCGGTGTCGTTGAGGATATCACCGATCTTATCCTGAACATCAAGTCGCTGGTGGTTAGGCTCGAGAGCGACGAACCAAAAACCATGAAGATTACCGCTTCTAAAGCCGGGCCTGTTACCGCCTCCATGATCGAAGCCGATCCTGCCATTGCCATCATCAATCCCGACCAGGTCGTTGCCACCTTAAGTCAGGATATGGATTTCTCCATTGAAATGGTCGTCGAAAAAGGCCGCGGTTATATCCCCGTAAATACTGACGATGATGATTTCATCGACAAAGAACTCGGTGTCATTCCCGTCGATGCTATCTATTCCCCTGTTCGTCGCGTTCGCTACAAAACCGAAGAAACTCGCGTCGGACAACTTATCAATTATGACCGTCTCGTTATGGAAATCTGGACCGACGGCACCATCGGACCCGAACTGGCGCTCGTCGAAGCTTCGAAAATCCTCAGAAAACACCTCGGCCCCTTTGTCCAGTATTTCGAAATGGGACAGGACCTCGCTCAGCCGGCAGAAACTGAACTGTTCGAACCTGCTGAAAGCGAAATCGACGAGGAGTTGCTCAAAAAGTTACAAACACCCGTCGCCGAACTCGAATTGTCCGTCCGGGCAAATAACTGCCTCGAAATGGCAAAACTCGAAACTCTCGGCGATATCGCCAAACTGACCGAAGCCCAACTGCTCAACCTCCGCAGCTTCGGCAAAACCTCTCTACGCGAAGTGAAAAGAAAATTGGCCGATATCGGCCTGGAATTAGGGATGGAGATTGATTACCCCTCAGCCTCCGAAGGATAAAGTTATTGAATTTTAATTCGTCGGCTGTCAATTAGCCGGCAACATTGCTCAGTAGGAAAAAAAAATGCGACATCAAGTTGCTGGAAAACATTTAAATCGTACCAGTGCCCACCGAACAGCCCTGCGCCGGAATTTGGCCGCTTCGCTCTTCGAACATGGCAACATCTTAACCACCCGCGAAAAAGCCAAGTTCGTTCAGCCTTTTGCTGAAAAACTCATCACCTTGGCAAAAGATGGCTCGCTTCATGCTCGGCGACGCGTCATTTCTCTTTTGCAGGATCGCAACATCTGCACGGTCGAAGATGGCGAACCTGTCAAAGTTACCACCGTAATTCAAAAGCTTTTCGCAGAGGTTGGACCCCAGTTCCAGGATCGTAACGGTGGTTACACCCGCATCCTCAATCTGCCCCACCGGCGCGTCGGTGACAATGGCAAACTGGTTCTCTTGCAACTCATCGGCGAAGCCGTACCTTCCGATGCCGTCAAGGCAACCACTGAAGTTGCTGCTCCCCAGGTCGAACAAACCGCTCCTCCGGCTGCCGAAGAAACGGTTGAAACTGAAGAACAACCTCCTGCTGAACAGCCAGACGAAACTTCTCCTGACGCTTCGTCCGAAACGACAGAAGAAGACCAGCCCAAAAAAGAATAATCTTCTCGGCAGCCACATCTTTTTCATGGCAGCTTAGATTTTCAAGGATTTAGGCCATGTCGGATCAGTGCGTATTTTGTGAGATTGTCCAGGGCAACATACCTTGTGCTAAAATTTTTGAAGATGACCAGGTCCTTTCCTTCCTCGACATCGGACCCATCAGTCCCGGCCATTCCCTCGTAATCCCCAAAAAACATTACGCCCGCCTGGAACAGTGTCCCGCCGATCTAGTCGCCGCTTTCGCATCCCGACTTGGCCCCATCGCCCAGGCCGTCATCACCGCTGTTAATGCACCAGGCTATAACATCCTCAACAACAACCACCGCTGCGCCGGCCAACTCGTCGAGCATGTGCATTTCCACATCATTCCCCGCAATCCCAACGATGGTCTTTTCGGAAACTGGCCCGCAGACAAATACCCCGCCGGCGAAATGGGAAAAATCCAGCAAAGAATTACCGACTCGCTCACCATCTGATCCTTCCAAAAACTTATCGCTGTCTCACAGCCGCTGCTTCAACTGCCAAACCGATAAATTCTTCCCCGGGCACGCCGTCTTCGCCCCCGGCACCTGCCCATGACCGCGAATCTCACGAGTAGGAATACTGTACCGTTGCTGTAGAAATCGTACCAGTTTGACTAGCGCGTTCATCTGTGCTTTACTGGGCCGGGACGTCTCAAAATTTCCCACCAGACATATCCCAATCGTGTGCTCGTTCCAGTAATTATCCGTACAATTCCGCGGCCGACAATGCGCCCCCGTACTTTGCTCCTTCCACCGATAACCAACCTCAACCGCACCATCCCTGCCGCCGCGACCGTTATTGATCACAAAATGATATCCCAACCCGTCCCAGCCATTATTCTGCTTATGTATCTGATCAAATTGTGCCGCGTTCCCCGAAGGGGTTGCTGAATGGTGGATCGTAATTCCCCGCCATCGACGCTTATTCTCTACCGATGACGACGGCACCCACCCCATCGGCCACTGCCCATGTGAGATAACCGGATTCTCAACCGGCAGCAGAATCGGCACCGGCATCGGCTCATAAACACCACCCACCGGCTTAACTATCGGCCGCGGTACCGTTCTCTCCGGCTGACAACCCATTGCCCCCAACCCCACCAACGCTAACAATAGAATCCCTTTTACCGCGAATTCCTGCTTAATCATACTTCGTCCATCCCTGGCTCTTATAAAATAATACTGCTCTATCCGTCACTGCCCTTGACTTTGATCTCCTCAAGAGCTTCGTTAACACTGCCATACAATTCAAACAACTCATTTAGTCGCGTCGTCTTAAAAACTCGCATCACCGCCGCCCGCGGATTCACCAACGCCATACCTCCGCCGCTGTCACGACAACGAATGTGCGTCCGGATCAAACTGCCCAGCCCCACACTCGACGTAAACTCCAAACCGCTCAGATCCATCACGATCCGATTTCGCCCCGATGCAAAAATCCCCGCCAGACGACTCTCCAGCATCGTGGTTTCACTGATATCCGCCGAACCTTTCAATTTCACCACAGCCACATTGTCGCGCTCAACTACGGAAATTTCTAAGCCGCCAGCCATAACTTCCCGATCCCAATTACCCCTTCACGCTGCTCAATTAAAATAGAATTCCAGTGGTCAACTTTATTTACTGACACACCGCTTTCAGCCGGCTTTGCTGTATTTCACCAGATGCAGTTCGTTCCCGGTTTCGTTATAGATAACCTCGCTCATATACGCCCGCATTAACATAATTCCTCTGCCGCTCGGATTTTCCAGGTTTTCCTGTGGTGTCGGATCCGGAACATTACGCGGATCAAATCCCTTCCCCTCGTCTTCGATATAAACGTCAATCTTCTCCGGGCTTACCAAAAAGCGAATCTGTACTCGTTTGCTCTTTTCGTAACCGTTTCCATGCCGGATCGCGTTGGTCAATCCCTCTTCCAGGCTCAATCGCAACGCAAACAGCACCTCGTCGTCATAGCCGTGCAATTCCGCCGAATCTACTATCAAATCTTCGACTTCTTTCGCCTGCTGAAAATCACTCT
>DAOWAK010000238.1 GCA_030634605.1 Sedimentisphaerales bacterium | reverse complement strand
GCGGAAATTCAATATGGAGCCGTGGCTTTGCAGTTCGATCTGTTCGGAAGGATAGATCGGTTTGTTTCTTTCCCAGTAATTTTCCAGAATCACATCATCGACCACCAGTTGGTCATTCAGGAAGATGGTTACTCTCTGACCGATCATGATGATGCGAAAGTGGTTCCACTGACCAATCGGATTGTCCGCCTTGACCAGCGGATTGCGGGGATTTTTCTGGTTGTTATACAAACCGCCCGAACCCTGAGGCCACTGGGCGGGATCCCAGATCTGTACCTGAGGTGAGCCGCGGAGATAAATACCGCTGTCACCGCCGGCTTCGATCTTCCAGTCCACCAGCATTTCAAAATTTTCATAATCCTTAACCGTACACAGATGACTGCCGTGGCCGCTAAAAACCAGAACCCCATCAACAACTTTCCAGTGCTTGCGCATCAACTCGTCGGCTTTGGCCTGGGCTTTGGACAACTGCTCGGCGCTCATCTTGGCCCGTTTGGGTGGATCAGCAACCAGCCCTTTCCAGCCGGTGAGGTCTTTGCCATTAAATAACGCCACAAAACCTTCCGGCGGCTCGTTCAGCGCCCAATCCGCCAGCGCCGCTGGTGCCGATAGCGAACCAGGCAACGAAACCAAAAACATCCCCACCAAAATTACTACCGTTACATTTCTGCTGTCAGCCAATTTTCGCACCAGCATAATTCCATATCTACCGATCACAAATGAAAACACCATGTTGCTCAATTTGTAAATCTAAGTTTGTCCTCGACCCGATCGAGGATCTGACCGCCCTGATCCAGCCCCCACGGAAGTGGGCTGCCCGGCATTATGATACCCATTGGGTATCCTTTCCAGTAATTTGACGCCGAATGACACTAACAAGCGCAACTTGGGGGTGGATCCGCCACAACAAAACACCTGTTCATCCCATCGTTTTTAAAAATAATCTGCTTCACGGACAATTGGTTTTCGAGCATCCATTTCGCCGCGCCAGGGTCAAATACCCTAAGCCGATCGCACAGATCAGGAAAGCCAGAGTACTGTATTGGTGCAAACGATATAAAAATTCCTGGCCCGTAGTGCCGAATAGAGGCACCATGCTCAGGACCATAGACAATATTACCGGGATAGCCATCAAAATGACCAGCCAAAAACAGGCTTTTTTCACCACACCGCGGTGTCCCGGCTTGGCATCATCGGCCAGGAACCGATGTTTATCCGCCCAGATCACGCACAAGGCTGCGATACCGAAACAAAATACCGGTGCCGCTGTACAGTGCAGCATCAGCAGATACCCCGACATCGGCTCACCAATTACGAAAAACGCCCAGAAACCGGTCAGCGCCAGAACTGCTATCGATCCGAATGCTGCCAGGTAGATCAATCCGCAAATCAATTTTCCCCAGAATCCCCACGGGCAGGCTTTGGTCGCGGCGGTTGAATCGGCGGCGGCCTCAGGTCCCCGGCCGGAAGTAAAAATCAAAACGCGATTCAAAGCCCGCACAACGTAAACCAGCAAAATCAACGCCATCAGGCCGCTGATGAGGAATCCCACGGTCTTGAGCATCGGCCGGAACAAAAACGATCCGTTGAACAACCACCAGTAGGTTCCGTCTTCCTGCTCGAACACGTGCATTGCTACGGTGGTTCCCAGGGCGTCTTTGACCGCGGTGTCCACCTCGACCTGCCCGAAGAAGAAAGGCGAATCGGTGGTGTGGCAATCGTCGCAGCTTTTACCCAGCGATTGCTGGGCCGGTCGCACATCGTGTGCCAGCGGCCACGCATAAGGTTGTGCCGCGGTGTGCTCGCGGTCCGAAACCTTATCCCCGTCCAGGCGATACAGCCGCCCGCCACCGACGTAAACCGCCTGCTGCCCCTTTTCGCACTGACCCTGCAACAGCGTTAATACCTGGGCAATCTGTTCGCGGGACATCTCCGGCAGGTGTTTTTCCGAACGGCCCTCTTTGAGAGCGTCCCCGGCAACTTTACGAACTTGTCCCGGCTCGATCGGCGTAACCTGATCGTCCTTCATGCGAGCCCAGAACGCCGGCCAAATCATCCGCGACGGCCCGATTTTGCCATCCTGCCGCTTGGTCATGACCGTGGCTGCGATCCGCGGCTGGTACATGTCCAGGTGATGTTTGTCGTGCAGACCCAGCCAGTGAATTCGAGCTGTCCGGACGCTGCCTGCCTTGGCCGCCGGTTTCGAACCGCTGTGGCAGGCTGTGCAGGTCAACTTATCGAAGTGCACCGTCGGAATCCCCTTATGCTCCGGCCGGGGAGCACCCAGTCTGCCGCTATCAGCGCGGTCTTCCTCGCTGCCCAGATGACATCCCGCACAGGTCAGTGAAGCGACCGTTGCTTTTTTACCCTCGGCTACCGCGGTATCGGCGTCTTCGTAACCGCGGCTGATCATGTGGTTGGGACCGTGACGGTGACAATCCACACAACTCAATCCTGCCGCCAAATGCACATCCTGGTCCTGTTCCCAAGGCTCCAGTGTTTCATCGCTTGTCTCATCGCTTACATGTTCAACAGAATGGCAGAAATAGCAACGATTCGCCGGAACTTTCCGCGTAATATCAAAAAACACCCGCCCCTTTTCATCAAAACGACTTTTGTCATAAGCTACTTTTGGCGGCATTTTAGACGGATTATCAGAAAACGCTTTTTCCCGCGGATCCCAAAAATCATCCATACTGCTCGCCAATCCGGATACCACAGCCAGGCCCGAACCAGCGGCAGGTACCCAGCGGAGATTTTCCCGGGCCACCTGCAAGGCAGCTTCAGACTGATTCTGGCGACGGTCGGCATTGTGACAAGCCAGGCAGTTAATTTCAAACATGCCCGAAACGTCCATTCGATCCAGACCGTCGTCCTGCTGATCGATAATTTCGCCGTAATTGCCGCCGGGCATGTGTCGGCCGAAATTTTTGACCATTTGCCAGGGAGTCAGCCCGACTTGTTCGGGTTTGAATGTTCCCTGCCAGCCGCGGCCCGAAACCGGGATCTGGGTGCGCGCGAAACGGTCCACCAATACCCACGGCTCACCCGGCCGCCCAGCCGGAACATCCGCATTAGAAGAATTGAAATGCCAACCGGCACTTATGTTTTCGTAGGTGTGACACTTGCCGCAGGTATCAGACGTAGTGAAAGGTTGAACCGCTTCTTCTTCGCTGTCCAGAACCACCTTTTCCGGTTCGTCATCGGCATAAACCCGCGTAAATAGTTCACACAAATGTGTCGGTGTCGAACGATTACCGTCGTGGCCGTCACCCAGTTTCGCTTCGGGCAGCTCCGTTTCCGATTTTGCTTCAATCGCGAAAAAACAACAGGACACGCAACCAATCATCATCAACAGCAGCT
>DAOWAK010000114.1 GCA_030634605.1 Sedimentisphaerales bacterium | reverse complement strand
GCCACGAAACCGTCGCCGTCGTCGACAAACCCCGACCCGCCGTCGACCCCTCCGGGCTCGGCGCCCGCGTTTGCGTCGAACCAACACTTTCGTGCCTGCCCCGCGGAATCGAACCCCTTTGCCCTCGCTGCCGCGTAGGCGAGTTCGGCGCTTGCGAAAACTTCGCCGACAACGCCACCGGCTCAGCCCATCTGCCCCCCGGCACCAGCATCGGCTACAACTCCCGCACCGGCGGCTCCTTCGGCCAATATTTCGTCGCCCATCTAAGCCAGTTAATTCCCGTCCCCGAAACCATCCCCGACGAAACCGCCATCCTCACCGACCCCCTGGCTTGCAGCTTGCACGCGATTTTACGCAGCGATTATCAACACGCTCAAAAAATCCTTGTTTACGGCACCGGTACGCTGGGCCTGGCAATCATTGCTCTGCTGCGCAGCTTGGACTATTCTGGACAAATTGACACCATCGACCGTCACGACTACCTTAAAAAAACCGCCACCGAATTCGGAGCCGACAATTTCCTGCAACTACCCCAATCCATCCGGCAGCGTTTCGAAATCATCGCTTCCCAAACCGACGCCACCGTCCAGCACGCCCGCTTCGGCAATTACATGCTCTCCGGAGGCTACGACCTCGTCTTCGATTGCGTCGGGGCGACCAGTTCCATCAACCAAAGCCTCAAATGGACCCGCGCTCGCGGACAGATGATCATGGTAGGCACCGGACACGGCGGCAAGCTCGACCTCACACCACTTTGGTTTCGCGAACTGGATATCAGAGGCGCGTACGGCCGCCAGTTGGAACATTACCAGAACCGCCGGATCGGAACCTACCAACTAATCCACGAATTAATCGCCGCCGAAAAACTCAACGTCCCCAATCTGCTCACCCACAAATTCCCCCTCGACCAGTACCGCTGCGCCTTCGACACCGCTCTAAACAAACCTCAATACTCAGCCATAAAAGTCGCCTTCGATTTCCGCTAATCCTCTCAATTCAGCCCCATGTGGAAACATGGGGTCTTCAAGTACCGCCGGCTTCCAGCTGGCATCTTATCATACCCGCCGCTATGTTTTTTTAATTTCGTCATTCGTTATTCGTCATTGATTCGTCATTCGGGCTTCTTAATTCGTCATTAATAGCTGCTTTTTCTGATACGGGACCAGTATCGATTACTCGAAAATTTTCCAAATTTTCCCCTATCCTCCTCGCATCAAATTGATCTAATCACATGGAAACCGAATATTGAGCAACCGATTAGCCCTCGGAGGTTAGCATGAAAGCTTCACAGAAAAAAAACAATCTGATCCTCGAATCGCTCGAACCGCGACGCTTACTCTCTGGAATCTGGCAGGGAATTGATGTCGATGGCGACGAAGTCACCATAAAACTCACCGGACCTGGTGATTTTCTGGTTTACACCGCAGACGAAGGCCTCGGCCAGCGAATCGACACCATCGAATTGTACGACACCGCTCCCGGCTCCCGGCTCAACGTAATCGCACGGCCCACCGGCGGTGACGGCTATGTCGATGTCGATGCCATCGACGCCACCAATCTCGACCTGAAACAAATTGTCATCGACGGCAATCTGGGCGACCTGACAGCCAATTCCGTCCGGAAAGTAGTGGTCTTTCATGCCGCACGCTCCGACGGCTCCGAAGCCCAATGGCTTATCAACAACTCCGTTCGTCTAATCAAAACCAACGGCTCCCTGGATTTTGTAAACATGGAAATCGCCGGCGATCTTAACACCCTCATCGCCAAAGGCGATATTGCTGCGGCTACCTTAACCATTGACGGCCAACTGCGCAAGCTCGTGGTCTTCGGTGACCTCGCCGACAGTTCCGACATCTATACCACCGGCAATCTGAGAATCGTCAAAGTCTTCGGCTATCTCGATAACTCCACCATCGAAACCGAAGGACTGCTTCAGGTCCTCTATGTCGGCCTCGATGTTTTCGACTCCACCGTTTACGCCGACTACGGTATCACCAAAGTCATCATCAACGGCGGCATGGAAAACTCCTTCGTCGGCACCGCCGGCAGGCTCCACATCTTCAACGCCTGGGACTGGGTAATTTCCAGCGAAATCGTCGCCGGCCCCCGGGGCATCACCAAATTTCTCGCTTACGATCTTTCCGACACCGCCGTTAGCACCACCGGCGATATAAGAGTCTTCCATCTGGACGCCCGTGCCCGCTACGACCGCTGGGACAATGTAATCGTTGAAGTGGATAACGGCTGGTATTGGCCCGTGTATGACGTCGAGTACCTGGAGTACGTTTACGAAGACAACTATTACAATTACTACTACGTCGATGATTACTACGATAACTATTATTACAACGACTACTACGGCGACTACTACTACGAAGACATCTATTACGACGACTACATTACCGTAATGGATTCCTACGCATCTTATGGTAGCTGGTATATCGACATATTCTGGTGAAAAACTGATTTACTTTACTACTGAACAATCAAATTAGCGAAGCGTAGGGCGGGCCGTGCCCGCCGATTCGACTTGTTATGCCCGATCTGACCTGCCGCAACGGGTGCGAGCACGGCGGGTCGGGCATTCAGACGGTTCGCATTCCCACCTGCTTCTCATCCTAACCGTTCATTTTGCACACAACGTCCGTAACGGTTTTGAATTTCGAGCCTTTGGAAATTAGAATTTGTTTAGAATTTAGAGATTAGGGTTTAGGATTTACGAAAACGCACCACCTTCATGTTCATGGTTAATTGAAACCTGTCGCGCACAATTTCCGCTGCTTTGAGGCCACCTTATTCACCAAAAATAGTCCCTACCGCCCGGGCCGCATCGACCAGCTGATGATCTTTCGGCACCGTGCGAATCTTCCCTGCTATTTCCGATAGCGCCACCGTCGCCAATGCACCACGACGGCGAACAACCAGTCGGTTCTTCTTGCCCGCCATCAACTGCTCGATAGCGTAATTTCCAAAACTCGTCGCCAGCGTCCGGTCAAACGCACTCGGCGTCCCACCCCGCTGCACATGGCCCAGAATAACCGCCCGACATTCCAGCTTGGTTTCCTTCTCAATCTCATAAGCCAGCTTGTTGGCAATGCCGCCCAGGCGAATCGGATCAGGCGAATTTTTGATGGTTTTACTGACCACCATCTTGCCGCCTTTTTCCCTGGCCCCTTCAGCAACCGTAATAATGCTGAATCGCTTACCATGTCTGCTGCGATTTATCACAAACTCACAGATGCTGTTGAGGTTGTATGGAATTTCCGGTATCAATATCACATCGCTGCCCGATGCCACTCCCGCATGCAAAGCAATCCATCCTGCATAGCGCCCCATCACTTCGACAATCATCACCCGGTGATGACTCGATGCCGTGCTGTGAATCTTATCCAGCGCCTCGGTAGCTGTTACCACCGCCGTGTTGAACCCGAACGTCACTTCCGTTCCCGGCAGATCGTTATCGATGGTCTTCGGCACTCCCATAAATACCAAGCCCTTTTTCGCCAGATCCGCCGCCCCGCACATGGTCCCGTCTCCGCCGATAGCGACCACCGCGTCGATCCCCATCTCTTCAGCATTGCGGATGCAGTTGTCCCGAACATCACGCATGCAGGTCTTGCCGTCCAGCGTTACCGGAAACTTGGTAGGATTCGCTTTGTTGGAAGTACCCAGAATCGTTCCGCCCTGAGTCAGAATGTTACTGGTGTCATCGTAGTTCAGTATCTTCATTCGCTTTTCAATCAATCCCAGAAAACCGTCATAGATCCCGACCACCGTCAGATCGTAACGATTGATAGCGGTCTTGGTCACCGCTCGCACCACCGCGTTCAGCCCCGGACAGTCCCCGCCTCCGGTCAGCACGCCGATAGTCTTGATCTTTTTCTTCTGGATTTTCTTAGCCATAACCGGACCTTTCCTTGAGCTTGCTTTGCTTTTTGTACGTTTGTTTTTTTGCATTTCTTTCACAATTTCCCCAACCCGACCGGGGCACTTTCCTTACCACGCACAAACCGATTGCACAATATCATTATCGACTCCAACCACGCTAATCTCAAGAGCTTTTAAACCGACATTTTCAACAACACCAGACCACCTGCATAGATCAAAAAATCTATTACCGGACCTTCTCCAACCTGCCGATTTTCACTGGCAATCAATTCCCGCCCCACTATAATAGCAGGTTCTGAACGTGATTGTGGATTTGTGGGCCGGCAACCGTTGTCTTGCTCACGACTCTTTTTCCTGACGGGCCGATTATAAGTGACCATAAACCTGCTATCTACACTAAAAAACATCGCTAACCGCCCCATAGGTGGCCCAGGCGGTTTTTGCCAAATGACAGCTTGCTTCATCTTAATCGTCACCCTTCTTGTCCTGCCCTGCTCGGCTTTTGACAATCAGGACTCTCACTTGGAAACCGCTGATGTCCGAATTAACAGTGATTTCGCCCAGACTTTCATGACCACCCAAGGACGAAACTGCGTAATTTTGCAGGGAAATATCAAAATCATCAGCGGCCGCCGCATCATAACTTCCGATAATGCAGTGGTTTGGATCGGCCAAATCCCCGAACCCGCTTCAACCCTCCAGACTTATCACCTCAACATCTTCCTCCAGGGCAATCCTCGCTCACTGCCAAAAAACGAACCCACCATCTCCCCCGAAGACCATCCGCAAACCCTCCTGCTAAACTTTTCCACCACCGGAAAAATCTATCTCACCGCCAAAACCCGAATTCAAAAACCAGGCTTCGATCAGGAAATTTATCAACTCGCTTCCAACCTGACCCGCAGATATCTAAAATCCCAATCCTTCCGCCCCCTCACCCCAGCCCCGCAACTACCTGCCGTAAAAAAGCCCACCCCTGCCCAACCAAAACCTTCCCCCGTTGAACAACCTCAACCAGAAAAACCAAAACCGCAAAAAATCAAACCGGCTCCCGTTTCACCCACCCCCAAAACTACTCCCCAAAAAACCGTTCCCGACACCAAAGAAAAATCACCTCAACCATCCCCCCCGCAGAAAAAACTTCCTTCCCCTCCTGATAAAAAAACCACTGCGGATTCGAGTTCCAGACCTTTCGAGGACGTCGCTCAATATCCCGTCCACATCCCCCAACTAGGCGGCACCCACCTCATCTCGCATCCTCAACCCGACGGCACTGACATCATCACTTACACCGGCGGTTTTTACGCCTACCAATATCGACCCGACCAACAGGAAACTCTCGAGCTAAGAGCCCAAAACGCCGTCGTCTTTTATTCCCAGGGAAAAATCCAACAACTCACCGCCACCAGACAGGACCCCAACCAGGCCGATTCCCGGATTCTCGGACAGGTCATTACCGGTGTCTATCTCGAAGACGACGTGGTTTTTGAAGCCGGCTCCAATCGCATTGCCGCCGACAAGTTC
>DAOWAK010000227.1 GCA_030634605.1 Sedimentisphaerales bacterium | reverse complement strand
TTTATGAATGATAAGTCATATGAACAAAACATACCCACTTGCTGGTGGCAAAAATTGTATTTTGGTAGATAATTAATTTGACGTTAATTCCATTGTTTCACGTGGAACAAATTGAATGTTTGGTAAATTATTTGGCGGTTGATTTTTAAGTGTTTTTCCAAATATATATGCATTTGAAACGTGCCAAAACTGCGACAGCCAGATTTCAGAAATTGCAATAAACCGTTATGTTTTGCCAAATCTCTGCCAGGTATCGTGAAAAAACCATTAAAAACCACATAAGTTTCATATCACTTTTTTGACTGAATTTGCGCTTTTCTCACTTTTGGCGCCTCGTTTTTGGTTCCATAAGAGGACATGCGGCATCCGCAAAAGGCCTGTGAGCAAGCCGGGCAAGGGTGGGGTTTGCGGAAAATGTGGACAAAAAGGGTCGCGTATAATATAAGGTGAAAAGTGTGAAAGGGCCGGTCGGTGAATGATTTATTTCAGGATTGAATTGATGGTGTTAACTAGAAGGGCCTGCTGTTTGTCGGCGGTGAACTGATTGATAAAATTCCAGTCAGGTTCAACAGCAGCTGTGCCGTTTGCAATGCTATTATATCTATCCAGTAATGCTATAGATATCTCAGTAGCATTGTCCGGAGCGGCGGGAAAACCCAGGCCGGATTGATTAACCAGGTCAAGTGCTTCGCCCGGAGGAAGCATAGCCAGGATAGGATTGCCGGTGCCGAGGTAAGAATAAATCTTACTGGGAACGCACCAGTGATAGTCGCAATTTTTAATACCGTATAAAGTAAGGACAAGCAGGTCTGATTGTTGGGCGATTGAATGTGCAGTAGGGGGCGGCAACTGGCCAAGTTGAAAAACATGTCCAGTTAAATTGTGCTCAGTTACCCAAAGGTCAATTTGTGGATAACGCTGGCCAACGAATATCAGTCGCACATTATTTTTGAACTGATCATTCGCAGAGCAGGACTTGGCAACGGCGTCGAGAAGTATATGAGGAGACATCCACTCAAGTATAAGATCATCGCAGAACTTAGCGCCTAAAGTAACTTTCCTGAGAAAACGACCTAAAGACTGCATTGGCTTTTGCAGGGTGGTAGCAGAGGCAATATCAACGCCGTGCAGCTGACCGGTGTAGGTGATAGTGAAAGGCCGAACTGAATTAGGTAATGTTGGAAGATCTTCTTTTGGATTCTCTTCAGACGTAAGAGAGCTATCGAAGCCATGACGAATAGTTATGGTTTTGTCGGATAAGTTGCCTTGATATTTATCGACCAGATGTTTTTTCAAAGTTTCGGTTGCGGTAATAACACTGTCGGCTCGTTCAAGGCATAAGCGTTCAAAACGCTGTGCCTGGCGGCGTTGCAGAGCGTTGCGGTAAGGCCAGGGCATGGCTGTGAACCAGGCATCGCGAAAATCCAGGACCAGCGGAATATGGTAAAGTTCTTTCAATTGTAAGCCAATGGGCATGATCGAAAATGGCGGGCCGGATACGAAGGTCATTTGAAGTAGTTGGTTTTTGGCAAAGAAGTGGGCTGCTTGATATGCTGCTCGCGTGAACAATTTATCGGGTTCGGGTCCAACGGGAATTTTCCACCAGGGCCAGATGGGCAGGTGGTCTTTGGTTATCTGATCGGGCAGGCTGCCATCGGGGCCGATGCGGCAAACCGTTAGTGATGATGATTGCTGTTTCAGTTCAGCAGATTTTCCGGCGGTGATTACCGTTACCGAATATCCTGCATTTACCAAAGCGCTGACAAATCGTTCAGCACGAATGCCGGCTGCTGCATGTGTCGGTGGGAAGGTGCGGGTTAGATAGAGAATGGGCGCTTGCTTTGTCATAATAGATTTATCGGCAAAACCCAGCAAAAACAATACAGTGAGATATTTCAATAACACAAAATATACTGTACGATAAGAAAACCCTGGTCAGGATATGACATTTTGGAAATGCTCAAGAGGCTGTTAATGTTCGAAGTAGAAAAATGCGGAATTAGACATCTGGTTTTTGAGCGGTTGTCCGGTTACGACGGATTACAGCATGGGGTGTCGCTGCGTCGTCAGGAGTTTGGTGAGTTTGATTTTTCCAGCGGTAATCCTGATCAGCTGCAAAGCAATTGGGAAAAGTTCTGTCAGGCGTTGGAGCTGGATGGCCAGAGCGTGGTGCAAGCCCGGCAGGTGCATGGGGCGAAGATATCGGTTATTGAAAAAGCAGGTCAGGAGCCGGGGCCGGCGGATGGGTTGTGCACCAAAACAGCTGGAGTGCCCTTGATGATGGTGGGGGCGGACTGCCCGCTGGTGGTGGTTTTTGATCCGGTTGGGCAGCTGCTGGGGCTGGCGCACGCCGGGTGGCGGGGAACTGCTCAGCAGATTGCAAAACAGCTGGTTGTGACGATGGCTGAAAAATTGCAGGGGCGTCCGGAGCGTATGCGGGCGGGGATCGGTCCGGGGATATGCAGGAAGTGTTTTGTGGTCGGAGAGGATGCTATTAAAGAGGTTATGAATAATCTTGCCGAGGCGGAGCAGTTAATCCAACTGATTGACGATCCTGCTGCGACGGGGGAAAAGCGGTGGCATTTTGATTTGGCCCGGGCCAACCAGAAGCAGTTGATGGCGGCGGGTTTGGCGAAGGAAAACATCGAGTTGAGTGGCTGCTGCACATTTGAAATGGCTGGGGAATTTCCATCTTACCGCCGTGACGGAAAAGCGGCGGGGCGGTGGGCTTTGATAGCTGGTCTGGCGAAATAGACTAAGCTAAGTGGTGGATATGACATGGGTTATGGCTATTGGGCACCGGTTTGTAAAACGAAGGTATTTTTGCGCAAAAAACGGGCCGCGGGGTGCTATCAGCTGGGGGGGGCAGCCAACAGCGGGGGGAACCCGCAGCCCGAGGCTCGGATACTACAAAAAGGGGGAGGTATTGTCAAGAGGGCTTGGACAAAAAACGGAAAATTCGGTGGTGGAATCGGTGAAGAAGATCGCCTGATAATTCCTAAGGGTAGATAATTCAACAGTATCGAGTCTCGAAAATCAGAGCTGAATTTCCCGGACGATTTTCTGGTAAATTTCAAGTCGTTGGAGGAGAACAGCGCAAAACGAACAAGATTAACAAGGTGATTTTGACATTTCAGGAACTGATTTACGGTGTGAAGTAGCCTGTCAGTCAACCAGTTCGCGTTTGACGCGGTTGCCGATGTTGGTGAGGATTTCGTAAGGTATTGTGCCAGCGAGGTTTGCGAGGCTTTCGGCGTTGGCGGGGCTGTGGGGATTGTTATCGACAACGGTAACAGACATTCCCTCATGAGGGTTGGGGCAGTCGGTCAGATCGATGATGGTGAGGTCCATGCTGATGCGTCCGATGATGGGCAGGTCGGTGTCCTGGAACCTCATGGAAGCCCGATTGGAAAGTTGCCGGAACAGGCCGTCCGCATAGCCCACCGGGACGATGCCAATGCGGGTGTCCCGTTGAGTGCGGAAGGTGCGGCCGTAACCACAGGTTTGGCCGGCGGGGATGGTTTT
>DAOWAK010000202.1 GCA_030634605.1 Sedimentisphaerales bacterium | reverse complement strand
GATTAGCCGTATTGAAATTCATACTCGCCATGGTTTAATTTCCTCATATACCCATCACAAATAACACGTAAAGCCGAGCAAGCGAAAATGCCTGTTTACAATTCTAACCGTCATCCACGATTTTCGCCACCGCATTAATAACCTGTTCAATACTAATGTTATCGATCCGGTGCAAAAGGTTTTTACTGTATCGTTGGCTTCTCGATACTTCACTCGCCACCTCAACTACCCGCCCCAGCTGTCCGTAAGGGCCTACTACCGCCGGATTCGTCGGGCCGTAAATGCCGATTACCGCAACATCCAACGCTGCCGCGATGTGCAGCGGCCCGGAATCGTTGCCCACCACCAAACTTGCCCGTTTAAGGATAGCCGTCGCCCGGGCTAAATCGGTCCGGTCCACCAGATCAATAACACAACAATTCGACTCATTAACAATCTGCCGGGCAATATCGCGCTCACGTGATCCCGCACCCAGCAAAACCGGCGTAATATCATAACGACTGGAGATTAATTCAGCAAGCCCGGCAAAGTTCGACGCCGACCACCGCTTGGCCGATTCCGTTCCACCAGGCAGCATTACCATAAACTTATTGTCGCTCGGTAGATGCTGCTTGAGGATTTCCTGACCAGCCAAATCATCTTCAGGATTAATCGACACCTCGAAAGTTTTGTCCAGCTCGCCAAAACCGAGTTTTTCCGCGAAACGCCAATAACTGTCCACCACATGTTCGCTTTTTCGGGGTAAATTAACCCGGTGGGTGTAAAAAACCGGGGCAAACTCGCGGGCCTGGGCAAAGCCGATCCGGACCGGGGCAAAGCTGCACCAGCTGATAAAGCCGCTGCGAAAAAGCCCCTGCAAATCAATTATCAGATCGAAGTGCTTTTTTCGCAAATAGTTAAGAAAACCCAAAAAGTCAATCCGCACGCTATGATGGCGTCCGATTCTGCCGTAATGGCGGCGATCAAATTCAATCAGCTCGTCCAGATGAGGTGAATTTTCCAGCACCGCCGCACAATCCGGCCGGATCAGCCAACTGATTCGAGCCGAGCAATATCGCTTCCTCAGCCCCGCCAACACAGGCAGACAACGCACCACATCACCCAGCGAACTGGGCTTGATGATGAGAATGTTGTTGAATTCCCGGTTTTTCAGCGGTTTATCCATCAACTCTTTCTTCGGATTGATTCGGATTTTTCGCAAAATTATCTGCTTCCGAATCATATCCGATACCGGAATCAGGGTACTTCTTCTGCAATTCAGCTGACAATATTCGCCATAAACCTTTTTTTGACAGATGCTTGTGGCTTTGGCGCGTCCGCAGGCTGTAATAATATGCCAGGAAACACCGCATCAACTCCGTACGCGTAATATCGGATGATTTGTAAGATAATACCGATCCCGCCAACCGCAGCAACGCCTCGTGGCCGGGAAAATGGGGGGTAAATTTCTGAATCATTCTAATTAACCTCGCCGGGACCAGATAAGACCGCAAGCCGTCCAGATCGACCAGATAAGGCTGAAAATCGCTGTTTCCAGTTGGTTTTGACGGATCAGCAAAGCTGCGGATGACGATGTTGGTAGCTTTGCAGTCCCGATGACGCAGATTGCTCTGGCGGAGGCTCGCGAGCAATTGGCCAAGTTGAATAATCAGACCGGTTCGCTCATAACGCGAGGCCGGCAGGGTGTTCTGGGTGATCATTTGATGGAGATTCCGACAATTGGGGATTTCCTCGCAGAGTAAAATGCTCTGCTTGAGCAGCAGAGCATTCCTTTGCTCCAGGGCTGCCAGCGGAAAAGCCGTGGGGATTCCACGAATCAGCAATGCGTGGGCCCGCTGCCATTGCCGCAACGCTCTGCTACGCCGAACCGATTGCCAAAAACCCTTGATTCCACTGCGATGGATGGAATGCTTAGCAACGATATTGATTTTTAAATTGTTTATTTCCAGTTCTTTAGCAATAACGGTGTTGTGGTTGCCCTTTTTCAGTAACCGCACCGCACCAGCCTGAGCCGGCCCATTATTTGAAGAATCGCCATTCGAATCATAGTAGCTTTGTAGTGGAAATTCCGTCAGGCTAAGCGGATTTGCCAGCGCTTCACGCCAGTGTTCCGGCTCAAATTTCAGCTTTGCTGCTACCGAATCGCCTGGTGGGTGTTTAATTTGGCAAAAGACGCGGGCGGAGAAATTGTCCGGTAGTTCTATCTTCCTGGCATAGCGACTGTTACGCAAACATCTGCGGTTACGCGAAGCCCAGATTCGCCAGTCTTGGCGGTCGGCAAAGCTGGAAACCGCATGGAAATAACTTTGCAGGTCCGCAGCAGAAATATTCCGGTGAGGCTGCATCGCCCTGAGATAGGCTGATACAAACCTTAACTGCTTATTTGGCGAGATATTATATCTCAGACCGGACAGCAACATAGCTAAATTCTTGATACGACAGGCTTTATTGGGATCAGCCGAAGCGTGCCCGCCCCGCTGCTCAATTGTAGCGCCCTGCAAATCAGAGATAAAAGCTGTGGTTTTGGATAACTCCGAATCGCTTTGAGGATTAACCAGCAGAATGTTCCCCGGATGAAGGTCGGTATGGATTATCCCGCCGCAGTGCAGCAGGGCAACCAGCTTGGCAGTGGCATCGAGAGCGTCATCAATCTGCGTTTCCGGTTGCGCAAGTTCCTGCCAGATAAGCTCTTCCAGTGAAACGCATTGGCCGATGGATTCAGTTAAGAGGATGGCGAAAGGGCGATTTTTAAGTTTTCCGGAGGCAAAAGCTATCGGTTTGGCGGCTGCTACGGAGCGGTTGCGGGCTAGTTGAAGATTTCTAAATTCGCTCTGGCTGAGCGCTGGCTGGCAAGACCATTTCAGCCGGGTCAGCCAGGAATTGGGCTGATAGACTTTCGCGTAGAACTGTAAGTCCTTGATTACCAAGCGGTAAACGCGTCGGAGCGGATTGGCTTTGACCAGTTCGGCGCGGGGGTCATTGTCGAGATCCAGCCAATTTGGAGCTTCAGAGCCGGTTAGATGCACGTGGTAGCCACTGAGGCAGGACCACTCGATGGGGCCTTGGCGGACCGTGATGGTGCAATCACGAGCTGATCGGGTATTGCGAGTTGAGGGCCGATGGGGAGCAGCCATTTATAAGTGCCTTTTTTACAAGGTTTTATCGTTTAGTAAACAGTGTACCATTGTAACGGGTGTTGGTGTTGGAGTAAATGGGTAAATGCAAGCTTACGCTTGAGAAGGCTCTTTGGTCGGTTGGGATACGACGCCACGTTTTTTCGCTACGCTGTCGCAAAATCGGTTGCGTTAAACGATACGCGGGGTCCGAAACGAGGCCGAAAGCGCGGCGCTAAAAGCGGGCTAAAAGCGTGGCAAAAGCGCGAAAAGATCAATTTGAGTGCGAAAAGTGTAGTAGAAGTTGGGTAGTAATTGAGAGAAATCGATGAGAAATGAAGCAAAGTTGGGGGTTTTTTCGAGTTTTTGGCGATTTTTGAAAAAGGGCTGTCGCACAAATGGTTCGGTGGGTGGGCAGAGCGATATTTACATAAACCCTTTTGGGACCGCCGATTAACGCTGATTGACGCTGATAAGACCTGAAATCCGAAATTCCAGGCTCTAAGCTTGTTCTCGACCCGATCGGAGAGGCTAAATAAACCGCGTGGGTGACAAGGTTACCCACCCTGCTGTGCTCAGAGGAATTTAATATTTTTTGACAGGATAACAGGATTGGCAGGATTGTTTGTCAAGAGAATAAAGATATTTAACCACGGATTGCACGGATTT
>DAOWAK010000233.1 GCA_030634605.1 Sedimentisphaerales bacterium | reverse complement strand
GCGGTTGGCGGCGGCGGGTGTGCAGTTTCCGTTGGCGGAACATGGTGAGTATGACCGGCTGCTGGGTTCGCGACACCGGGCGGCGATCGGTTTGAGCAAGGAAACTGACGCGGTGGTGGTGGTGGTCAGTGAAGAGACGGGTAATATTTCGCTGGCGGCAGGGGGCAAGCTTACGAGGTTTTTGACGTTGGAGCAGTTGAAGCAGCAACTGATAGATCACGTTATGCCAACGGTGGTCCTGGGCGGCAAAGCAGTGGGGCAGCTTCAGGCCGATGCAAAACCGGCTGAATTGGCGGAACAGAAAACTGCGGAGCAGATCGACGGAACGCCTGCGACTCGGCCGGCGGAACAAGAAGTTTCGGGGGATGACTAAAATGTCGGCCAGGCATAAGGAAGCAACTAAAAAAACTACCTTGTCAGGAAGTGGTACTTCGTCGGCTTCCAGCCAATCGCTAAAAATGCGCGAGCATGAGGCCCGGGCAATTATCAAAAAAGGTCCCGTCCGGACGGGATTTCTGGTGCTGGCGTTGAGTGTGCTGATCTGGGTGCTGGCGGAGCGTTCGGTGGTAGAGGAGCTTACGGTTGATATAAGGATTTTGCTGGATGATTCACGGCAGGATATTCGATTGCAGTATTTTGATTTGGAAACCCGAGAAGTTCAATCGGAGAATTCTTACTATGTGACGCTGGAGGTGAAGGGCCCCCGGGCGCGAATACAGAGTCTGGCGGAAAAGAAGCTGACCCCGAGAATCGTGCCTTTGGGGGTCCAGCAGTTACCGGATGAGCTGGGGGATGATTTTCAGCGTCGTGATTTTACGGTGGCGGTGATGGATATTCTTGACGGCAAGCTGCACTTTGATGGGATGGAAGCTTATCTGCAGGTGACCCGGGCCAAGCCAGGAGAATTGGGAGTGCGAGCCCAGAAGCTAACGGAGGTTTTGCTGGAGGTGCAGGTTTTTGATGCGTCGGGCTCGCGTAAGTTAAATCTGGAGAGTATCGAGCCGAAGATGGTTACCGCCTGGATGGAGCCGGGTGTAATTGAGTCGGTAATGAAAATTCCGCTCAATCTGGCACAACGCAGAGAGGCTTTGTCAAGAGTAATTACGGTAGCGGCATTAATACCGAATCAGTCAGAAATGATGGATTTCAAGATAAAACTGGCAGCTGATAGTGTTACCACCTCTGATATTTTCAAAGAGGATATTCGTGCAGGAATCGTTATGCCGCCGGAGTGGGCGGGGCGATATTTTGTGCAAATCGAGGAGGCGGATTATCTAGACAAGTATGCTCCGATAGAGTTTCGGGGCTCAAGCGAAGCACGTGAAGAGTTCAAAAATCAAAGATATCATCTGGTGCTGGAGGTAGAGCAGGAGGATTTGGAGAGAACGAGCGATGAATGGATTCGGCTCTTGAGGTATTTACGTCCTGAAGGCTTTACGGACTTTGAGTTTGTGGAGCCTCCGCGGAAACCGGTGAGATTCAGCATAAAACCGATGTCAGATAAGGGTTCCAGTCAGGAATAATATCAGATTGGTGCAGTGAATTTTAAGCTGGGGGCCTTAAGTGTCCGATAATAATTCTATAGAGTATGAATGTATAAAAGTGGAAAATGCTGTTTTTTGGCATTTCAAGCGGGATGGATGGCAGGTGTAGCGGCCGGAATTTGCTGTAATTCATTTAATTATAAAGGTTTAGCAATATATGCCGGATGTTCTTGATCAAGATGAAGTGGATGCCCTGTTAAACGCGGTGGCCGGTGGTGATCTGGGAAATGACGCCGAAGATGGCTCTGGCTTCGAGGGGGAGGCGGATCAGGCTGAGCGCGAAGTGCACAATTACGATTTCAAGCGCCCCGAGCGGGTCAGTAAGGATCAGATGCGGGCGTTTGAGGGGCTTCACGAGCGGTTTGCCCGGAATTTTGGGGCGGCGTTGAGTGGCTATCTGCGGACGATAGTCGAGGTGAAGGTTCGCAGTATAGAGCAATTGACGTATGCGGAATTTACCTATTCTCTGCCGTCGCCGACATCTTTCTCGCTGTTGAATTGCGAACCGCTGGAGGGTCAGATTTGTCTGGAAATCAGTCCGCTGATTGTCTATCCCATTATCGACCGGATGCTGGGCGGCAGCAATGCGGAGTTGTATATTCCGCAGCGGCCTTTGACACAGATAGAGCAGCGTTTGGCCAACCGAATCATCGAGCGGGCTTTGAGTGCTCTGGCGGAGGCGTGGAGCAATATTGTTGAAGCGACATTTGAAGTGGCCCAGCACGAGTCAAATCCTCAGTTGGTGCAGATTGTGGCGCCGAACGAGGTAGTGGTTGTGATTGGCTTTGAGCTTAAAATGGGCAACCGTGCCGGATCGATGAGTTTGTGTATTCCTTATAATGTTATTGAACCGGTGGCGGGCAGGCTGACCAGCGAAGACTGGTTCACCTATCGCAAACATGATGCTCCTGTTGAGCAGAGAGATCGTTTGTTGGAGAATATATCGCCGGCTAAGCTGAAAGCTCGTATATATCTGGGCCGGTCCAAAATTAAGGTAAGTGAGTTGCTTGCGTTGGAGTTGGGTGATGTGCTGAAGATTGATAAGGAAGCCGATCAGGATATGGTCATGCAGATGGTAGGCAAGAGCAAGTTTGTGGGGCGGATTGGGCAATTCAGAGGTAATAAAGCGTTCAAGATCAGCGGATTTGCCAAGCCTGGTGCGACGATTTAGCGAAGGTTTGGGGTTGTTGGTGGGGATTTGGAGTTCGGGTGGATTATCAGGGGTTTAGCTTATCAATTCAAGCTGAGTGACCAGCAAAAGATTGTGAATGTAAAGTTTTTGCCGGCAAGTGATTACTTGAGGTTGTTACTTCAGTCCATTGGGAGTTTATTCGTCCTGTGAAACACTGGATGCCCGATCAAGTCGGGCATGACAAGTCGAATCGGTCAGATTGAGTTATCAAGTTGATTCAGCGATTATAGTTTTTTCTTTTTTGGTGATGATTTCGATGGCCTGGTCAGTAGATTCGGCATCTCGAAGCTGAACAGCCAGTTGGCCGTCGTGCAGCAGGCGACACAGTCGGGCGAGCAGGTGCAGGTGATGGCGGTCGTCTTGTGAACAGGTCATGAAAAACAGGTTGGTCAGTCGTCCGTCGGGTGCTCCAAAGCCAATGCCCTGGGGAGTCCGGGCGATCACAATGACGGGTTCAGCCACAGCGTAAGGCAGGGGCCGACGAGGGTGGGGCAGGGCAACGCCGTCTTCCAGAGCGGTGCTGCAGAGTTCTTCGCGTTTCCCCAAAGCTTCGAGCAGAGCATCGGCATCGTAGAGTTGATCGGTTTCCTGAGCCAGGGCGACCAGTTCGCGCAGGACGCTGTTTTTGGTTTTGGCGTGGAGATTCAGTTCGATGGCAGCCGGATGGATCAGAGAAGTGATAATGGATTC
>DAOWAK010000267.1 GCA_030634605.1 Sedimentisphaerales bacterium | reverse complement strand
GGCTTCGACCACCGTGAATATCCGGAATGCTCGGCTGGGGCAACTGCGCAGGTTGAGGCGTCGCTGGGAACCTTGAGCGTTCGGGGGACCTTCTCGGCTACTACGGTTGCGGTCGGCGTTGCTCCGGATGATCAGGGCGATTTTATCAACGGTTCAGCAGTCAGCGCTACAGGAACGATTGGTAAAGTCATTCTGCGTAACATCGATACGCAAAATGAAACCACTCCCTTTGGTCTGGTGGCTAAGGATGACATCAGCCGACTGATCATTGCCCGGTCAACCAAGGCTGCGGCAAATCATTCGCAGGGGAATTCATATCTGTATCATGAACATGATTTCTACGTTAATGTTTTGTCTTAAATGACGAATCAATGACAAAGTACGAGTGGCAGGCAAACATGCTAAGCATGTCACCCTTAGATTGACCATGAAGTTAATGACAAATGACGACACGGAGTGGAGCGAATGGGATGTTGGTTGGGGAAGGGGTGATTATTAAGGAATGGGGACGGGGGTGAGGGAGATGTAGGTGATGTTTTTTTGATTGGCGGTGAGGTAGGCCTGTCGATTGATTTTTCCGATGCCGAGTGCGATGCCGACCTGGTCGTTTTGGTTGGTGAGCAGTTCGGTGAGGGATTTGAGTTCGGAGAGTTTTTTGTCCATGCGGATGAGTAGGGGTCGGTCGATTTTACCGGCGAGTAAATTTTGCAGGGCGAGGCGGCTGATGTAGTCGAACTGGTAATTTACCTGACCGATTTTGCCGAGGGTGCGGATGACGTTAACGGCAAGTTTTGGCTGGAGTTGATAGATGCCGCTTTTTCGGCGGGAAAGTTCTATAGCGTGAATTATTTCCAGGGCGGTGCCGGGTGATTCGTTGATTTCGCGCCAATGGTGGATGGCGGCGACGCATTTTTCGGTGTTGAATCGCAGGTTGTTGAGTCGGTTTTGCGGATTCGAGGTTTCATCGGTGGTGCTGTTCTGGTTGTCGGGAGTTGTTGGGGAATTTGGTTCGGCGGTTGGTGTCTGTTCGCGTGTCGGTTCGTTGAACAGTTGATCGTTTGAAGAGTAGGGTTTGCCGCCGGGATAATAAGGGTAACGCAGAATAATAAAAACGCGTTCGTCAACAGCAGGATGATAGATTTTTTGCCATACTTTGGTAGAGGTGTTTTTTTCGGATGGGGTTTTGGCGGGTTGCGAATCCAGAGCAGCAATTTGTTCGGGAGTTAATACCGGGGCAGGATCATTTGGTTCAGTGGCGATTTCATCGGGAGTAGTTGTTTCTGATGCGATGGGATTGGATGCGATTGTTTCTGAAGTTATGGTTTTAGTGGCGATAGATTTGGTTTCTTTGGTTTCTGTAGCTATAGTTGCGATGGCAGTTATGGTTTTGGCGGTAATTTTTTTAGAAGTGACAGGTTCGGTAGCAATTTGAACAGGAGTGATGGTTTTGGGGGACAACTGCGCGGTGAGGGCGGGAGTTCCGATAACCATAAGCAGGCAAAAGGCGGTTATGCAATTAAGTATTTTGTCTGACATATTTTTAGCAGCTTTCCGTTCCTTTTTTCTGTTATCCCAGGTAATCGGTACTGCACTAATATCGGTATTTTTGGTGGGAGAATTTGCGAAGCGTGGGGCAAATTGAACTGAAAGTGTATTGAGGTGGATTTTAGGGCTGGGAAGGGTGTTTTTATGGGGATGGGGGGGATAACCAATTGGTGAGAAAGATGTTGAGGTCCGCTAAATTGAGGTTGGTGTTCTGGTCGAAATCGTAGCCTCCGCAGAAGCTATGCACGTGGCAGTTGTCGTCGAGCCAGTAAGAGGCGAGAACGGAATAGCCGAACAGGTCGTAGCGGAGAGGCAAAGCGGCGGAATCGGCGAGCCAGTAATACTGTAAAACAGCTAAGTCAAAATTGTCGATTTTGCTGTCGTGATTGAAGTCGGCGCCGCCGCACCACTGATTGGTTGAGCAGTCGGTTCGGTCCCAGTGATTGGCCAGGAAGGCGTAATCGAAATTATCGAAGGAGACGGCCTGGTCGAGTCCGGCCAGGACGGGATTGTCCAGGTCAGGATTGATATCGAGATACATGGTGGCGGTGAGGTTTTCGATCTGGCGGAAATCGAGATAGATTTGTGAGATGTAGCCATCGGGACCGCCGAAGAGAGCATCAAGCCAGCCGCTGGTGAGCAGGTCCATGCCGATGATGCCGTCGAAACCCAGTTCGATGTCGGGATTGGAGAGCAGGCGGACGTCGCTAAGTGTGCGGGGGATACCGGAGGTGCCGGCGAAATTGAGCGAGTATAAGTCCGAGACGTCGAATTCTTCGGTGCCGGCGATGCCGGACTCATCGTAAATGGCGACAGTTTGATAGCCTTCGTCGGTCATTTCGTCGGTGGCGTTACCTCCAGCCATTAAGCCGTTGGCGCCGGTGTCCAGCACGAAGTAGTTAAAGAACTCCGGTCCGAAAGAAAAGATCGGATCGGTTCTATAGACCTCAATCGCGACGCGGGGCTGATCCAGAGCCAGGCCGTCAGAGGGCCCCAGGATGATGCGAGGGCGGGCGATTGCTGGAAGAGCTGCGGCGAGAAGAATCAGGGTGATTGTTGGTGAAATCAGCTTTCGGATTGGTTTGGGGTGATTTTTATGCATGTTTTCTCCGCGTGCCTAACAAACTATTATAGTCAGTTTGGGTGAAAAATGCAATATTTCGGTTGAAAAGAAGGATTAGAGTGGTGTGTCAATATATTCAGGCGGTGTTTGAGCTTTTTAAAGATGTTACCTTGAGATTAACAGCGATTAAAAGCTATTCGGGGGCATCTTGCAATTCTTAACATCTGGATTCCCGCTTCCGCGGGAATGACAATGTTTGTTTTTGGCTCGAAATGTCCTATTTATTATGTCGCCAGATTTTTTTG
>DAOWAK010000062.1 GCA_030634605.1 Sedimentisphaerales bacterium | reverse complement strand
ATTCGGCCTGACTGAAGAACTTCAATTTGTCTTATTTCTTACTTATACATGAAATCTAGCGGTTCCGCAACCAGCGATCCACGCCGGCCGCTGCCTTTCGGCCCGACTGGATTGCCCGAACCACCAGAGAAGCACCTTCGACCGTGTCACCAGAGGCGAAAACGCCTTCTTCGCTCGTCATGAAATTCTCGTCAACGGTTACGTTACCGCGATTATCCAGCTCCAAACCGAATTTCTCGATCAGGCCCGGATACACAACATGCTCAAAACCCATCGCCAGCAGTATCAAATCCGCCGGCAAACTGAACTCGCTGCCGGGAATCTCCTGCATCCGCCGGTTTTGACCGTCACCTATCCACTCCACTTCGCAACCCTGCAGTTCAGATAATCGCCCGTTTTGAGCGGAAAGTTTCTTAGTCATCACGCTCCAACGCCTCTGGCAGCCCTCCTGCTGAGAGGTTGAGGTTCGCATGATATTAGGCCAATCGGGCCAGGGATTGTCATCCGCCCGAGAAGCCGGCGGCTGGGGCAGAATTTCAAACTGATGAATCTCCCGGGCCCCCTGTCGATGGGCGGTTCCCACACAATCGCTGCCGGTGTCCCCGCCACCGATAACCACGACAACCTTGTCTTTAGCGGTAATCTGCCGATCCGCCGCAATTTCATCACCCCCGCAACAGCGGTTTTGCTGCGCCAGATAATCCATCGCAAAAACCACTCCGTCGCAATCACGCCCCGGCACCTGCAAATCCCGAGGCTGCCCCGCTCCCATCGCCAGAGACACCGCGTCGAATCGCCCCCGCAGGTAACGCACCGAAATGTCTTCGCCGACCAGCACATTGGTCTGAAAATGAACACCTTCAGCGGACAACTGCTCCAACCGACGATCGATTATTGACTTATCCAGTTTGAAATCGGGAATTCCATAACGCAACAGCCCGCCAATCCGGTCGTCTTTTTCGAAAACCGTCACTTCGTGCCCGGCCCGCGCCAACTGCTGAGCAGCTGCCAAGCCCGCCGGACCCGAACCGACAATCGCTACACGTTTGCCGCTGAGCTTGCTGGCCGGCTTGGGCAGAATCCAGCCCTTCTCGAAACCGCGCTCGACAATCTGAAACTCGATGTGCCGAATGAGAACCGGTTCATCGTTGATGCTCAATGTGCACGAGGTTTCACACGGCGCCGGACAGACCCGCCCGGTAATTTCAGGAAAATTGTTCGTGGAATGGAGATTCTCACAAGCCTCCTGCCACCGACCGCGAAAGATCAGGTCATTGAATTCCGGGATCCGATTCTGTAGTGGGCAACCGGTCCCGTGACAAAACGGAATTCCGCATTCCATACAGCGCCCGGCCTGCTCGACGAGCAGCTCTTCCGGGTGCGGCACGTTAATTTCCTTAAAGTCCCCCACCCGCTCTTCAACGGGGCGGTGCGTAACCTCTCTTCGATTATGTTCCAGAAAACCGCCGGGCTTACCCATCATACACCTCCTCGGTAGCCGGCGTGAATTCCGCCTGACGCTCCTCCCGCTCCGCCAACCTTTCCAGAGCCTTGCGATAATCAATCGGAATAACCTTAACAAACCTGCCCACCATCCGCTGCCATCTGTTCAAAATGGACTCGGCCCGCTTGCTTTGAGTTAATTCGTGGTGCCGGCTGATGAGCTTGTGCAGCAGATCAATATCCTGCTGTTCCCAGACACTTTCCAGGTCAACCATATCAAGGTTGCACAGGGTATCGAACAACTGGTGTTCGTCAAGCACATAAGCCGTCCCACCGCTCATGCCGGCTGCGAAATTCCGCCCGGTTTTGCCCAGCACCACCACCGTTCCGCCGGTCATGTATTCACAGCCGTGATCGCCCACCCCCTCAACCACCGTCGTTACTCCGCTGTTGCGAACCGCAAACCGTTCCCCCGCCAAACCATTAATGTAAACCTCACCGGTAGTAGCGCCATAAAGCAGCGTGTTCCCGGCGATAATGTTTTCGTAAGCGACGTAAGGTGCCTCGGGAGGCTTCTGGATAATAATCCTACCGCCCGAAAGTCCCTTACCCACGTAATCGTTGGCGTCTCCAATCAGCCGCAGCGTAACACCCGGCGCCAGAAACGCACCAAAACTCTGCCCCGCCGAGCCACGCAGCGTAATGGAAATCGTGTCATCCGCCAATCCGCCGGCGCCAAATTTCCGCACAATCCTGTTGCTCAAAATCGTCCCCACTGTCCGGTTAGTGTTTCGGATGTCCATTTCAACAGCAACCGGTTCCTTGTTTTCCAGGGCCTTTTCCACCTGCTCCAGAATCCGCCAGTCCAGATGATCGCCGGTTATCTCGATCTGATCCTTCACGCACCTTGTCGCACCACCGGCAGCATCACTCCGGGTGAATATTCTCGACAAATCCAGCCCCTTAGCTTTGCAGTGCTCCAACGCCGGCCGAAAGTTAAGCCGATCCACCCGACCGATCATCTCGTCAAAAGTCCGGACCCCCACCCGGGCCATGATTTGGCGAACCTCCTCCGCCACAAAAAGCATGAACCGCTCAACGTGCTCCGGCTTACCGGCGAACCGCTTACGCAATTCCGGATTCTGAGTTGCCACACCAACCGGACAGGTATCGTTGTGGCACTTACGCATGAGCACGCAACCCAGCGTCACCAATGCCGAAGTACCAAACCCGAACCGCTCCGCCCCCAGCAAAGCCCCAATCACCACATCCCGCCCCGTCTTCAACTGACCGTCCACCTGCACCTGAATCCGGTCCCGCAGCCCATTCAAGAGCAGCGTCTGTTGAGTCTCCGCCAGCCCCAGCTCCCAGGGCACCCCAGTGTGCTTGATCGACGAAAGCGGACTGGCACCGGTGCCACCGTCGTGGCCACTGATGAGCACCTCGTCGGCGTGACCTTTGGCAACTCCCGCTGCCACGGTCCCCACCCCAACCTCCGAAACCAGCTTGACCGAAACTTTGACACCGGGATTGGCACATTTGAGATCGTAAATCAACTGAGCCAAATCCTCGATGGAATAAATATCGTGATGCGGCGGCGGTGAAATCAGCGTAACGCCCGGAGTGGAATAGCGCAGACGGGCAATCTCATCCGTTACCTTGTGCCCGGGTAACTGCCCACCCTCACCGGGTTTGGCACCCTGGGCCATCTTAATCTGCAACATTTTCGCCTGGCTCAGATATTCAATGGTAATCCCGAACCGACCGCTGGCAATTTGCTTGATACCGCAATTGGCACTGTCGCCGTTCTCATCAACCTGATAACGAGCCGGGTCCTCACCACCCTCGCCGGTGTTACTCATCGCTCCGAGACGATTCATCGCCACTGCCAGGGTTTCGTGGGCCTCTTTACTGATCGAGCCGTGGGACATCGCGCCGGTACAGAACCGCTTGACAATTTCCTGGGCCGGCTCCACCGTTTCCAACGGCACCCCGCCGGCTAACTTATCATTTTCCAACTCAAACAGCCCCCTCAGCGTGCAAAGCTGCTGGGCTCGGTCATTGATAATCTCTGCATATTCTTCGTAAGCCGCCCGGTCGTTGTTGCGCACCGCTTTTTGCAAAAGAGTAACCGTCTGAGGATTCCACTGGTGCTGCTCACCGTCAACCCGATAGTTGTATTCGCCGCCAAAATCCATATCCAGTGAATCCGCCGACTTCTCCTTAAAGGCCCCCTCATGCCGAAGCAGGCTTTCCCGGGCAATTCCTTCCAGATCAATTCCCCCGATTCTACTGGTCAGCCCGGGAAAATATTCATCCACCACGCCGCTGCCAATCCCAACAGCTTCGAACAATTGCGCCCCGCGATAACTCCGCAACGTCGAGATACCCATCTTGGACATGGTTTTGAGGATGCCCTTTTTAACCGCCGCCACATAATTGTCCACCAACTGCTCGTTTTCCATCTCCGCCGGCAAGTCCCGACGGTGCTGAAGCTCGTCGATAGCTTCGAATGCCAGATAAGGATTCACCGCGTTGGCGCCAAAGCCGCACAACAGACAAAAATGCATCACTTCCCGCGGCTCACCACTTTCAATCACCAAGCCTACCTCGCCGCGCAATCCCTTCTCCAGCAGGCCATGATGCAACGCCGAAACCGCCAGCAAACTCGGAATCGCCGCCTTTTCACTGCTGACTCCCCGGTCACTCACAATCAACAAAGATGCTCCATCGGCGATTTCCCACTCGGCGGTCTTGACTAATCTTGTCAACGCCTTTTCAAGTGCCTTCCCAGGGTCCTCACCGCCGGCATCGAACAACGCCGAAATGGTCGCTACTTTAAAATCGCTGTGCTGCACCACCTTAAGCCGCTCAATGTCGTCGTTGGTCAAAATCGGGTGCGGCAGTTTCAACTGACGACAATGCAGCGGGCTTTCCTCCAGCAGATTCCGCTGTTTGCCGGTGAAACTCATCAGCGACATTACCAGCCCCTCCCGCAAGGGATCGATAGGTGGATTGGTAACCTGGGCGAAAAGCTGCTTGAAATAATTGAACAGCAACTTCGGCTTTTCCGAAAGCACCGCCAACGGGGTATCGGTCCCCATCGAACCGATCGGTTCCTGGGCGTTCAACGCCATCGGCACCAGAATCATCGCCAACTCTTCCCGCGTAAAGCCGAACGCTTTCATGCGCTGGACAATAGTAGCCTGGTCCGTGTGCGCCGGCCGCGGCAGACTGAACAGCCCGCGTAATTCAATGTGATTCTGCTCCAGCCAGCGTCGGTAAGGCTTCTGCCGGGCAATCTTGCTTTTTATTTCGTTGTCATTGATGATCCGACCCTCGCGGGTATCCACTAGAAACATCCGCCCCGGATGCAGCCGCCCTTTCCGAACAATTTTGTCCGCCGGAAAATCAATCACCCCCACCTCGCTGGCCAACACCACCAGCCCGTCGGTAGTAACCACATAACGCGCCGGCCGCAGACCGTTGCGATCCAGTGTCCCCCCCACCAGCCGCCCGTCCGTGAAGACCATCGCCGCCGGGCCGTCCCAGGGCTCCATGATCGACGCGTGATATTCGTAAAAAGCTCGCTTGTCCGTACTGATGTGATAGCTCGAACCAAACGCCTCCGGCACCATCATCATCATCGCATGAGGCAACGTCCGGCCCCCGCGAACCAGCAGCTCCAGCGCGTTATCAAAACAGGCCGAGTCGCTCGCCCCCGGCGTCAAAACCGGGAACAAATCATCCAGCTCACCACCAAGCTGATCACTTTGCATGTACGCCTGGCGGGCCCGCATCTGATTGATGTTTCCGCTGAGCGTGTTGATCTCGCCATTGTGCGCGATCATCCGCAACGGCTGCGCCAGCCGCCAACTGGGAAAAGTGTTCGTGCTGTAACGCTGGTGAACCACCGCCAAAGCTGATTTAACCCGCGAATCATTCAAATCCTGATAAAAAGCAAACAACTGCGGCGCCAGAAACATCCCTTTGTAACAAATCGTCTTACAGGACATCGTCACCACGCAAAACACCAGGGCCGCTTCGCCAAACCGCTCGCTTACCAACCGCTCCGCCCGCTTACGCGCCAGGTAAAGCCGGCTCTCCAGCACATCACCTTCAAATTCTTTGCCGTCGATAAAAAGCTGCTTAATGTTCGGCTCCGACGCCCGGGCCAACTCGCCCAGACTGGAATTGCCACTGGGCACTTCACGCCAACCCAGAATCCCCATGCCGTAGTGACCCGCCGCTTCTTCGAGAATTTCCTCACAACGGCTTCGAATCACCCCGTCCTGAGAACCAAAGACCATCGCCACCCCGTAATTGCCGACTTCGGGAAGCCTGAATTTCAATCTCTCCGCTTCCTCGGCAAAAAACTCATGCGGCAACTGAATCAGCATCCCCGCCCCGTCACCGGTCGATTCGTCCGCCCCGGACGCCCCGCGGTGCTGCAGATTCAGCAAAACCTTCTTACCGTAATCAATAATCTCATGATCCTGCCGACCAGAAATATTAACCACCGCACCGATACCACAGGCATCGTGCTCACGGCGTGCTTCGTACAAACCTTTATCCTTTGGTGCCATCACTTGCATCAATTTCACTCACCTTGCCGACAAATTTACCCAATGGGTATCATAATGCCTGGCAGGGCCTTTCCTAAAGGTCTGTCAGATCCCCGATCCAGTCGAGGACAAGCTTAGATTTACAAAACGAGCAACATAGCATTTTCATCTGTGATCGGTATATCAAAAATCATTTGCAGAAAAGCATTTCTGCGTAAGTAGGCAGCGGCCACAAATCCGCATCTATAACTTTTTCCAGCTCATCCGCCGCCTCGCGCACCTTAGCCATCGCCGGGATAACCAGGTCACGATAAGCTTCGGCGTTTTTCAGGCCTTCTTCAATTCCGCCGGCCTTCTCGACCGCATCTTCCAGGGCTAAAACAGCGCCATGCAGCAAACTCATCAGAGTGCAGACCTTCTCCAGCATCGCCTTTTGGGTATCCGCCGACACTCCGGCTTCTTTCACCGCAGTAACCGCACTCCCCAACCGCGCCGAAAAACGCGCCGCCGTGGGTAAAATCTGCCGCTTGGCCATGTTCAGCATGGTCATCGCTTCGATGTTTATCACTTTGCTGTAGTTTTCCAGCAGAATCTCCGCCCTGGCCCGCAGTTCGGTTTCAGTCAGCACCTTGTGCTTACCCAGAACTCCAATGCTTTCCGGATCCGTTAGCGTGGCCAGCGCATCGACCGTTGATCTGATGTTGGCCAGACCGCGTTTTTCGGCTTCCACTACCCAGTCGTCCGTATAGTTGTCGCCGTTGAACAGAATTCGGCTGTGCTCCCTGGCTATCTTCCGCAGAACTTCCTCAGCCGCTGCCGCCGAATCGGAAGCACTTTCCAGCTCATCCGCAATCTCCGAAAGCACATCGGCCACGATAGTATTCAACACAAACGTCGGCCCTGCCGTGGATTGTGACGATCCCACCATGCGGAATTCAAATTTATTACCGGTGAACGCGAACGGCGACGTTCGATTGCGGTCGGTGCTGTCCTTGGGCAGTGGAGGCAGCGTGGAACTGCCCAACTGCAAATGCCCACCGCTTTTGCTGCTCTTGGCGCCGCCATTAGCGAACTGCT
>DAOWAK010000178.1 GCA_030634605.1 Sedimentisphaerales bacterium | reverse complement strand
TTGCGGAAAAACTGTCACCCCCGCGAAAGCGGGGGTCCAGTGGTCCGAAACAGCGGTTTCGTTCAATATTCTGGATTCCCGCTTGCGCGGGAATGACAAAATAAACGTTTTCCGCAACAGGAACTAATTAACAGGAGGTTCCCTTAATTGAGTAAACCCCCTTTAAAAACGCCTCAACCAGCGTTTTTCATGCCGACAATTTTTTCTTGAAAGATGCCTGCTTTGGATATAAAATTCATCTAACACGGGCATTGTGTCTGGACTATACAAAAAGAGGCATATAATTGTAGCGGGAATATCTGGAGGCCATCTTGATGAGAAAAATTACTGCTCTGACGAAAAAGATTTCTGATCGCCTGTTAAGTCAACCTCTGAATATTAGACCTTGGCTGCTCACGACAGGGATTGCGTTGTTGATTTCCGGAACCATCTGTGCCGGCGCCGATTGGCCTACCTATCAGGGAGATTATCAACGCAGCGGCATCTCCTCAGAAAAACTGACTCTGCCTCTGCAACAGCAATGGCAATACCACGCTGCACATCCCCCCAAGCCCGCCTGGCCCAAACCGGCGGTGCATGATTACTGGCACAACCATCACCGTCTTCGCGCAACGGTAACCTACGACCGGGCCAATCACGTCGTAGTCGCCGGCAACACTGCTTATTTCTCTTCCTCCGCCCAAGACAAAATCGTCGCCCTGAATACCGCTGACGGAAAAATCCGCTGGCAATTTTTCACCGGCGGTCCCGTGCGACTGGCTCCGACCGTGGTCCGCGAAAAGGTCTATGCCGGCTGTGACGACGGATTCGTCTATTGCCTGGCAGCCAAAGATGGATCGCTGCTCTGGAAAAGTCTCATCGCCGACGACCCCCGAAAATTACCCGGTAACAGCCGCATGATCTCCGTCTGGCCGGTGCGTACCGGCATCGTTGTTGACCAGGGTGTGCTCTATTGCGGAGCCGGACTTTTCCCAAACGAAAAAACTTACCTGGCCGCACTGGACTCCGAAACCGGCAAAACAATCTGGAAAACTGAACCGGGAATCTCACCTCAGGGTTACATGTTAGCTTCACCACAACGACTCTACGTACCCACCGGACGAACCAGCCCGATCATGTTCGACCGCAAAAACGGCAAAAATCTGGGCGGCTTCAGTAGTGCCGGCGGCGCTTACGCTTTGCTGGTGGAGGACACCCTCGTTACCGGCCCGGGCCGGGGCACCAAACAAATCCGTATCGGCAGCGCAAAAAACAAAGAAACCCTCGCCAGCTTTGGCGGCATCCGCATGGTCTCCGACGGCCAATTCGCCTACATGCAGTCCGAATCGGAATTGACCGGCTTTAACCGCGAGGATTACCTGAAATTTAATCACCGCAAAAAAAACATGGAGCAAAGACGAAAACAACTGCAGAAACAACTCAAAAAAGCCGAACCTGATTCCCCCCAGCACCGCCAAACCCAACAGTACCTGGAAAATCTGAAAAATGATTTAACAGATATTAACGAAGACCTGAAGCAGTGTTTTTTATGGGCCACTCCCACCGATTGTCATTATTCGTTAATTATGGCCGGTAACACGCTATTCACCGGCGGCGAAAACAAAGTCGAAGCTATCAGCACCGCCTCCGGCAAAAAACTCTGGAACGCCCCCGTAAAAGGCACCGCCTACGGATTAACCGTTGCTCATGGCAAACTATTTGTCAGTACCGACCAGGGCATAATCCACTGCTTCAGCGCTGATGGCGATGCAGAAGCTGATAACCCTATCCGTCAGGCTAAACCAAAAGCTGATCCGTTCCCGAAAGATCGTCTGGCAAAATCTTTAGCTGCTACGGCCGAACAGATTATTTCCGAAACCAATATCAAACAGGGTTACTGCCTCGTGCTCGGCAACGAAACCGGCCGCCTGGCTTACGAAATCGCCCAACGCACCGATTTGCAAATCATTGCCGTCGAACCAAACCAAACCAAAGCAAACAAATCCAGAGCAACACTTGACCAGGCGGGGCTCTACGGCAGCCGAATCACCATCCATCAAGGCTCGCTGACCGAATTGGATTACCCCCCATATTTCGCTAACCTGATTGTTTCCGAACAAGCTGCCCGAACCGGCAAAATAACCACGCCCGTTGAAGAGGTTTATCGCGTGTTGCGTCCCTACGGCGCCGTCGCCTGTATCGGACAACCCAAATCCGAAGGCGGCCTGAACAGACTAACCCAGGCCGGCCTGAAAAAATGGCTGGCTGACTGTAATATTCCCACCGTAAAAATCAGCAACAAAAATGGCGTCTGGGCAACGATCAAACGCCCAGCAATCGCCGGCAGCGGACAATGGACCCAACTCTACGCCGACCAAAACCACTCCGCCTGCAGCTTCGATCAACTCCGCGGCCCGGTTAATCTCCAATGGTTCGGAGAACCCGGCCCCGAACAAATTATCGACCGACATCATCGCCCCATGTCCTCGCTGGTTAAGGACGGGCGAATTTTTATGCCGGCTCTGGATCGCATCGTAGCCGCCGACGCTTTCAACGGCACTAAACTCTGGGAACTGGAAGTGCCCGACTCGCGACGAATCGGCGTCATGAAAGACAGCGGACAAATGCTCATCGCCGACGAAACCATTTACATCGCCTCGGCCGGTCAGTGCTGGACTGTGGACGCCGCCACCGGCGCCCGCGGAAAAACTTTCGATGTCCCCGGCCCAACCGAACAAAAACGCGACTGGGGATACCTCAACCACAGCGGCAACCTCATCTTTGGCACCGACCAGAAAGTTGACGCTTCTTTTCGCAAGCAGATGTTTACCAATGACCCGGAAAACGGCAGTAACATACTCGAAGGCGATTTCCGCCCCGTCATCGTCGGCGAATCGCTCTTCTGCTATGATCGCCAAACCGGCCAACTACGCTGGCACTACAAAAACGGCGCCATCATGAACAGCGCCGTTACCATCGGACAGGGAAACATTTATTTCGCCCAAAGCCGTAACCCAGAAATCATCAACGACGAAGACGGCCGCGTACGCATCGACCATTTTTGCAAAAACCTGTCCATCACCGCCCTGAACGCCCAAACCGGCGAAGAAATCTGGCATCGACAGGTCCAGTTCCCCTTCGAGCACATCATGTTCCTCAACTACGCCGAAAACACCCTGCTCTACAGCGGCACCTACAACAAAGACAAACATGTTTACTACGACTTATACGCCTATAACGCCGATACCGGTGCGGACAAATGGCAGAACAGCTTTCTGGGCCTCGATGTCGGCGGATCCAATCCCTTCGGCACCGGCGGAAGCCACGGCGAACAATGGCAGCACCCGGTAATCAACGGCGACACCATCTTCGCCAAACCTTACGCCTACGATTTGCACACCGGCCAAAAGAAAGAATTCCACGGCTACCGCGGCGGACACGGCTGCGGCGGTCTAACCGGTTCAGCGTATTATCTCTACGGACGCGGCTCCAACCCCAGGATGTACCCCATCGAAACTAACAAAACCAGCGGCGTTCAACTCACCCGGGTCACCCGACCGGGTTGCTGGCTCAACATCATCCCCGCCAACGGACTGATTATCATTCCCGAATCCAGCTCCGGCTGCACCTGCAGTTATTCACTCCAAACTTCCCTGGCCTTTGCTCCCACCCAGTATTACAGCCCGCCCGTTTTACTGCCCACGGTAAGACATTTCACTGGTTCAGTAGAAGTTACCCTTGCCGACCGCAACCACATCGGAACCATCCGCTACACTACCGACGGAACCGAACCCACCAAAGACTCCCCCCAATACAAAAACCCCATCCCGATTGACGCCACCACCACCGTCAAAGCCAAAACCTGCTGGTCCCCAACCAAATCCAGCACAACCAGCCAGGCAACTTTCACCAAAAAATAATAACCGTCGCATCCCCACCAACTAAAAAGCCCCCGCTGCCAGGCGGGGGTCTGAACACCTCGATCTTGCTCGGAACAACGAACCGGCACAGCTATCTCCACCCCACGATCCCCCCTGTGCGATCTTCACGCCCACAAAAAGCCCCCTCCGCCAGGAGGGGGAAAAGCCTGGGCACTTCCCAAGCCCCCTCCGCCAGGCGGTGGAAAAGCCTGGGCACTTCCCAAGCCCCCTCCGCCAGGCGGGGGAAAAACCTGGGCACTTCCCAAGCCCCCGCTGCCAGGCGGGGGTTAACGGGTGCCACCTTTCTACGTACTCGTCCAG
>DAOWAK010000245.1 GCA_030634605.1 Sedimentisphaerales bacterium | reverse complement strand
CTTTGTAATGAAAATGGCTGAAGTCAAGGCCGGCAAACCTGCCACGGCATATCACTTTACCGGCAGCCTTGGACATCCGGTTTTTACTCAGGATGACAAGGAAGATTTGTACTTTTTCAATGTGAGCAACACCCACTTTACGATCCGCCGTGTCACCGACAGTGGTGACGGAACCCCCAAGAGCATAGTGGTTAGTTCTAAGGAACATGGACTTAGCTATATCGGCTTCCCTCCGAAATCTCCTCAGAAAAACACCGACCAGTTAACCGCTTCCGGGGACCGCAATCCCAAGAATCTGGTATTGCAAAACGGATATATCTGGTTTTCGCAGGCCGTCAACTGCAAGGGCAAATCAGCGGTGCAGTGGCACCAGATCAAAACCGATGGCACCATCGTGCAGACGGGGCTGATCAGCAACCCGGAAACGAGCTACATCCAGACAACCATTGCCGTAAATAAAAATGAAGATGTACTGGTGGGCTTCCAGGAAACCAACGCCAATATGTACATCAGTCCCCGGTTTGCGTTTCGTTATGGTAGCGACCCAAAAGGTGAGCTGCGTAAGATTGTAAAAATTGGCGAAGGCCGGGGCGCAACCAATGGAGTCTCTTGGGGTGACTACAGCGGAAGCGTTTTAGACTGCGACAATCTGAGCGATCTCTGGACAATACAAAGTATTACTGACAGCAACGGCAAAGGCGATACAATTATCGCCAAAGTACCCTTCAAGGACAAATCGACCCAACCAAAAAATAGCACTGGCTTATAACCATCACAAATGAATTTACCGGGTCCCTAATGCCCCAAACCTATGGTAAGGAATGGAAGATAATTTCTTTGCGCGCCCTAAGCAACATCTTACAATTTCGACCGCATGGCATTTCCGCCTGGTTTGAGTATAAATCAAAAACAGTCGCCTGCCCGTGAAACCAACTTAGCCGGGCAGAGCCGCGGTAACTTCGATCTCAAAAAGCAGATTATCACGGCATACGTCGGCCACCGTGATCAGGAAGGGCCAATTCAGGTCACGCCGCTTCTCACAGAAAAGCTTCTCGATTTCTGTTGTTTTGCAATACGCCATTGCCTGAACTACATTATCATCGTCGCAGTCCAGCTGCTTTAAAACAGCGCGAACATTGCTTATCGTCGCCTCAATCTGGGCACCGGCATCTCCAAGGTTGGTCGTTTCTCCATCGGATCCAATTGAAGCAGTTCCAGAAACAAATACGGTCTTCGCCGCCGGCGTAACTGCTCTGGTTGCTCGGGAAAATGCAGCGCCGTAACTTAGTGCGGATGCCTTTCTCAAAACTCATGTACCATTAATATTGCTTTTGCCGCAAGAGCAAAAGATATTTCGGCTGGCAAGGAAAGAAGTATTGGGCCTATCGGCGGATATTCGCTCACGTGGCTCTTCGTGTCCCGATTTTTCGCGACGCAGTTCAGGCTAAAAACGTCTTACCAGCCGTTCGCCAGGATATTTCCGGCCGTCCGCCAGGACCTCGCACATATGTCAGGGACGGTAATCCCTTTTCGCCGGTAGCTTGGCCAAATAACCCGCCAGCAGCTTCACGCTGTTGTCCAGGTCCTTGAGCGAAAGAATCTCCACCGGCGAATGCATGTACCGGTTCGGCAGACTCAAAAGCGCCGTCGCCACCCCGCCCCGGTTAAGCTGCATCGCGTTAGCGTCAGTACCCGTCCCCCGAGGCTGTGCCGTCACCTGATACGGAACCTTCAAAGCTTTAGCCGCCTTGAACAAATCCTTCTCCAGCACCGGATTAATGTTCGGCCCGCGATGCAGAACCGGCCCTTTACCTACCTTAACTACGCCGGCTTTCTTCGGATCCGATTCCGGATGATCCGTCGCCCAACCCACATCAACAGCAATACCGGCGTCGGGCTTAACACTGTAAGAAGAAGTAACCGCCCCACGCAGCCCCACCTCTTCCTGAACCGTCGCCACCCCGATAACACCAACATTCAACTTTTTACGCGACAGCGCCCGGATCACCTCCGCCACAACAAACGCCCCCGCCTTATCATCGCACCCCCGCGCCACAAACACATCGCCGTTAAGCCGCTGATACTGAACATCCACCACCATCGGATCACCCACCGCCACCTTCTTCTCCGCCTGCTTTTTGTTCGCCGCCCCGATATCCACCCAGATGTTCTCCATCTTCACCTTCTTATTCCGCTCATCCTGATCCATTAAATGAATCGCCTTGCGCCCGATCACCCCCAGCACCGCCCCCTTCTCGCCCATAATTTTCACCCGCTGACCCACCAGTAGCGACGGATCCATCCCGCCGATCTGAGCCACATAGAGATAACCGTTATCGTCGATGTGGGTAATCATCAGGCCAATCTCATCGATGTGCCCCGCCAGCATGAACTTGAATTTCGCCTTGGGATTCAACACCGCTATCGAATTACCGTGCACATCACGAATAATCTCGTCCGCGTGCCCTTCGATCCGCTTACGAAAAATCTTAGCCGCCGGCTGCTCAAATCCCGACGGACTCGGCGCATTAAGAATATCCTTCAAAAATTTCTCACTATCCTTGTTCATAAACTTCCTTTCGATAATAGCAACTTATAAATGAGACTATTCGACACACAACTGTAATAAATAATAACAGCAAATTGCAAGAATTATTTTGCTTGCCAACAGGCTGCCAGGTGGTCGGGATTGGACGCTTTGGATTCGAGCGGAGGTAATTCGCCGCGGCATTTTTCGGCCGCCTTGCAACAGCGCGGATGAAACGGACACCCACTCGGCGGATCGACCGGGCTGGGCACTTCGCCCTCCAGCTTAATGCGCTTGCCGAGCCGGTTCGGATCAGGCTGGGGCACCGCCGACAGCAATGCCTGGGTATAGGGATGCTGAGCATTGGCATAAATATCATCCGCCGCGGCATGTTCGACAATTCTGCCCAGATACATCACCGCCACATAATCGCTGATGTGCTCGACCACCGCCAGATCATGGGCAATAAACAAATACGTCAGCCCAAACTGCTCTTGAAGGTCTTCAAGCAAGTTGATAACCTGTGCTTGAATCGAAACATCCAGAGCAGAAATTGGCTCGTCACAAATAACAAGTTCAGGTTGCAAAGCCAACGCGCGCGCAATCCCAATCCGCTGACGCTGTCCTCCAGAAAACTCGTGTGGATATCGATTGGAAAAGGCAGGATTAAGTCCAACCAATCTAAGCAATTCTTCAACACGCTCCT
>DAOWAK010000172.1 GCA_030634605.1 Sedimentisphaerales bacterium | reverse complement strand
CGGCCCCGCAGGTTTGATTAATAAACTAAACGGTTTCATAGCAACTTCCCTGCCAAAACCATTTCATAAAAACACGACGATTCGGTTGATGAGGCATGCTTTCTCCTTGCAAAATGATTTTTTAGAGGTCCTTTAACGTTCAATAAAATCTGGATTGAGCTTGGGCAGCTTGCCACCGGTTTCCTTGAGCCAGGCGGTTAATTTCGCATCAAGCTGCTTGACCTTTTTCGGCATCTTCGCCGCCAAATCATTCTTTTCCGAAATATCTTCCCTGAGATTGTACAACTCCAGTCTATTGTCCTCGTAATGCCTGATCAGTTTCCAGTCGCCCTGGCGGATAACGCTGTAAGGCTTCACATTAGTTCCCCACCAGTAATGCGGAAAATGCCAGTACAGACTATCACGGTCGAGAGTACCGCTCTGTTTCAGCAACGGCATCATGTCCAGCCCGTCAATCTCCCGATCCGCCGGAACCGCCAAACCCGCCGCCGAACAAATCGTGGGCAGCAGATCAATACTGCAAACCGGCTCATCGCACACCGTGCCCGGCTTGACCACGCCCGGCCAACAAACAATAAACGGTTCGCGAATCCCGCCTTCATACGGAAACCCCTTACCCTTGCGCAGGGGTGCGTTATCCGTCGCCGGGAAATGGGTCGCTCCGCCATTGTCCGAAGTAAAAATAACCAGCGTATTTTCCGTCAGCCCCAGCTCGTCAATCGCACCCATAATTTTACCCGCCGCATCATCGACACTCTCAACCATCGCGGCATATTTCGGATACTTCTGATTAGTCACCGGCTTGTTCTGGTATTTTTCAATCGTTTCCTTCTTGGCCTGGATCGGGCTGTGCACCGCATAATGAGCCATGTACAAAAAGAACGGCTGCTCCTTGTGCTCCCGGATAAACTTCACCGCTTCATCACCTTCCCGGTCGGTCAAATATTCACCGGCTTTGCGATCCTCCAGGGTGTGAATCTGATAAGGATCAAAAAATCCCTTATGCGGATGACCCCAGTGGCTGCCGCCGATGTTGTAATCGAACCCTTGGCTTTCCGGATAAAAACTCGTCCCACCCAGGTGCCACTTGCCCACATGACAGGTAGCGTAACCAGCTTCCTTCAAAATCTCCGCAATCGTAACCTCCTTCAGCTCCATAAAAAAATGATTCTTGGGGGTCATCAGCTTGCGATTTTTAGCTTTGTCATAGCCGACTGGATTCACCTTGGTTTCACTCCCCCTGATCCAGTCGGTTATGCCGTGCCGGGTCGGGTATCTGCCCGTCAGCACCGCCGCACGAGTCGGCGAACACACCGCACAGGCTGCGTAACCATTGGTGAACTTCATCCCCCCAGTCGCCAGCTTGTCAACATTGGGCGTTTCGTAATAGCTGCTCCCAAAACAGCCCAAATCCGTCCACCCCATGTCATCCACCAGTATCAGCACCACATTAGGCTTTCTCTTGGCAGCCGATTTCTCTCCCAAAACCAGATTCGCGCAACCCGGCAATGCCAATGCCGAACAGGCCGCCCCCATCGTTTTCAAAAATTCACGCCGGTTACCTATCTTAGATTTCATGCCAGATTCCTCACTTTTGACTGTAACTGCTTTAAAAACCCAAATTTTCGCCCAATTTTACACCGCTTTTAAACCACAAGCAAGGTAATCGAAAATCAATTTTCCCCAAAAAGCCCCCGCTGCCAGGCCGGGGATAACCCACTTTTTCGCCCCCCTGATTCATCTGGGGAGCAATCTGTTCCGCATCCCATTTGGGTGCGTCAAGAAAAGCTTGCGGCATGATTAACAGGGATTTCAAGCCAAAAACCAACATCGTCATTCCCGCGGAAGCGGGAATCCAGATGCTACAATTTGGTAAAATGTCGCGAATAACTATTGATCGCTGTTAACGCCGGGGTGACATCTTTAAACCGCACACACACCGCCTGAATATATTAATGCACCCTCCCATTTTAGCCTGAAAATAATTGCTTGTTATCCCATATCCGTGGCTATATAATAGTAAATTCGTTTTTTCTCGAAATTAAAGTTACGACCTCGATAGGAATATTCCTTAATGTCTGATAAAGAACAAGCACAGCCGGAACCGGTGGACAATAAATCGGAAAATCAAAATCAAAGCCCCGACGAACCTAAAGTAGTCGAGCCGACAAACCCGATCCCCCAGATAACTTTTGAACAACTGCCCGAAATGCTGCGCGATGCTGCTACCCGCGTCGGTTGGTCCAGCCTCCTTCCCGTTCAGGCCCGGGCCATTCCTTACCTTCTCGCCGGCAGAGACCTCATGGTCCAGTCCCGCACCGGCAGCGGTAAAACCGGAGCCTTCATTCTGCCCATCCTTGAAACCATCGACCCGAACCAACATGCCCCCCAGGCTTTAATCCTGGTCCCCACTCGTGAACTCGCCCAGCAGGTCGCCCGCGAAGCGGAAACCCTCGGTGGCAAAAAAATCCAGTCGATTGCTGTTTATGGCGGCGTCGGCTACCAAAAACAACTCGACGCTTTCAGAGACGGCGTACAAATCGTCATCGGCACCCCCGGCCGCATCCTCGATCACCTCATCAAAAGATCACTCGACCTGAGAAAACTCAAAGTGCTCGTTTTCGATGAAGCCGACCGTATGTTGTCCATGGGTTTTTTACCCGATATGAGAAAAATCCATTCTTTCCTCCCTGCAAAGCACGTCAATTCCTACATGTTTTCCGCCACCTTCCCCCATTACGTTATCCAATTGGCCAATCAGTTCCTCCACAAACCCGAAATCCTCAGCCTCAGCCACGACCACGTCCACGTGCTCGATACCGAACATTTGTATTATTATGTCCAGGCCATGGACAAAGACCGAGCCCTCATCCGCATTATCGAAATGGAAAACCCCGACTCCGCCATCATATTCTGCAACACCAAAGTCAAGGTTCATTATGTAAATACCGTTTTGCAACGCTTTGGCTATGATTCCGCTGAAACCAGTGCCGACCTTATGCAGAACCAAAGGGAAAAGGTCATGACCAGGCTACGTGAGGGAAAACTACGCTTCCTCGTTGCTACCGACCTGGCTGCTCGCGGCATCGACATTCCCCAGCTCTCCCACGTATTCCAGTACGAACCACCGGATGACCACGAAGCATACATTCATCGCGCCGGCAGAACCGGACGAGCCGGGGCTCTCGGTGTAGCCATCTCCCTTATCGCCGGCATGGAGCAACTTGAGCTGAAACGCATCGCCAAACGTTTTAAAATCGACATGGTCGAACGTACCGTGCCCACCGACGAAGATGTCCAGGAAATCGTCTCACAACGCCTCACCGCTCTGCTCGAAGCCCGATTACGTTCCTACGATTCCGTGCAAGTCGAAAGAATGGCCAGATTCACACCCCTGGCCAGATCCCTCGCCGGAAACGAAGACGAATCCGCTCTCATCGCCATGCTGCTCGACGATTATTACCAACTGACCCTCCACGGCCAACCAACTCCCATCGCCCCCGTTACCGAAACACCCTCCTCCCAACCACCACGTCAACGCCCCGAAACCCGCCGCTCCCAGCGGCACTCTTCCGGAAAACCCCGCCGCCGCTGATCATTTACTCCGCCGGGTGCCACCTTTCTGTATTCCAGAGAGGTGCTCTTGTCGTAGAGCGAATCTAACAGCACGAAATATTCAAATTCCGCGCCGCTGCCGTCTCATCCAGACGACTCACCGGCGTACTTACCGGAGCAGCCTTCAATTTATCCGGTTCCTCCCGTGCCATACGATCGATCTCCCGCATCGCCTCTATAAATCCGTCCAGCGTTTCCTTGCTCTCGGTCTCTGTTGGCTCGATCATCAAGGCTTCCTTGACAATCAGCGGAAAATAAACTGTCGGCGGATGATACCCCATATCAATCAGTCCCTTGGCCACATCCAACGCACTGACACCATTCTCCAACTGACGTGTCGCACTCAGCACGCACTCATGCTTACACACACCTGGATAAGGCACATCGAATGTTCCCTCCAGCTTTTTCAGCACATAATTAGCGTTCAGCACCGCGTTTTCCGCCACTCGTAGCAATCCCTCCCTTCCCAGCATCAAAATATAAGCGTACGCTCGCAACACAATCCCGAAATTCCCATAAAACGGCGCAATATAGCCGATCGATTTCGGTCGATCATACTCCAACGCGTAAGTTCCGTCGTCACGCTTCACCACCAGCGACACCGGCAGATAATCCACCAGCTTTTCCACCACACCCACCGGACCCGCGCCCGGACCACCGCCCCCGTGCGG
>DAOWAK010000234.1 GCA_030634605.1 Sedimentisphaerales bacterium | reverse complement strand
CGGACCATGTCCATGCGGGCCTGGGGGAAACGCAGGGCGGCGGAGGTGTTGGAGGTGTGGATGGTGAGATTCGATCGATTATTGAGGTGGGTTTGGGCGAGAAAAGCGTTGAAATGGTCGAGTTGTTGGCTGAAAAAATCAAGTTCCGGCTCATCAGCGGTAGCAAAATGAGTGTAAACGCCTTTTAAAATGAAATAATCGGACGATTCAAGTTCGGTTAGAAGAGCCTGGCCCTGGTCGGGATAGCAGCCGAGCCGACCCATGCCGGTTTCGACTTTGAGGTGGATGTTGATCTTGCCGGTTGCGGGATCGAGGATGGATTTGAGGTATTTGAGGGCGTCAGGCGAGCAAATTGTGCAATGAAAGGCGCGAATCTGGGCAAGTTTTACCAGTTCCGGGGCGATTCCGGCGAATAATGGTGCGGTTACGAGGATGTTTTTTCCCTGGGCGAAGGGGAAGATTTGTTCAGCTTCTTCGATGGAAGAAACCGCGAAACAGTCGGCGTATTGAACAGGCGAGCTGATTTCGTTTTGGGGGAGATTGTCTAAATGGCTGATATGGCAGTCACTTATGTTGGCGTTGAGGGTTTTGACGACGGACTTGGCGTTGTGTCCGTAGGCGTTGGCTTTGACAACGGCGCAGATTTTGGTCTGGTTGCCGCAGATTTTTCTGATAAGAGCGGCGTTGTGGTGGAGGTTTTTTCGGCTGATGTAGGCCTTGACGGTCTTGAGGGATTGCTGTCGCATGCGCAGCGGGCCGATTTCGTAAATATTGGCCAGAGATTTTGGGGCGGAGGTTGAGTTTGTGGTGGAGGTTGAGGCTGTGGTGTTTTCCGGAGTGGTTAAATGACGGGGCCGGTGAAATCTTGAGCGTCCATGCTGCATTTTGTAGTCCATATTTTTTAGCTCTAACAAAATGAGTATTCGGCCAGGCAAAAGGCCCATAATCATTATTTTTGCCGCATTTTGTTAGGGTCACTATTTAGATCGGCGAAATATCTGTCTGATCATTATGGTTTTTCAGGTTGAGACCAAGGGAATCTTTACAATGTTCACCATGCGAAATATTCTCTCTGGGGTCAAGTAAAAAATCACTGGACAAGCGATTCGTAACCGTTAAAATCACTGGACTTTACCTTTTTAGAGCAAAAGAGGCTCTTAGGTGAATTACGGCGAGTTAATTGAGTTGGGAAATTAGTTAGCCCTGAGCAAGCCTGATGAAAGTTGGATTAGTGAAATCCACGGTGTTTTTAAGGTTTTTTCAGGGCTTAACAACTTTTTAGATTAAGGAGAATGTTGTGAGCGAAGGTACAAGCGAAGCCAAGGTTATGAATCGTTGGATAATAGTGATGGGCGCTATAATGATCCAGCTTTGTCTGGGCGCGATTTATGCCTGGAGTGTGTTTACGAAGAAAATCACGTTAGCGTTGGAAGATGGCGGCGAATATGGTTTTACCGCGGGCCAGGCGGCGTGGATATTTTCGGCGGGATTAGCGAGTTTTGCCTTTGTGATGCTGTTTGCGGGTCGCTGGCAGGCGAAGTCCGGGCCTCGAAAAGTTGCAGCCACTGGTGGTGTGGTGCTGGGTATCGGTTACATACTGGGTGGATTTTTTGGTGATACTTTTGCTGCACAGTTAGTATGCATCGGCCTGATCGGTGGAGCGGGGATTGGTTTGGCTTATGTGGTTCCGATCGCGGTGGGTGTGAAGTGGTTTCCGGACAAGAAGGGGATGATAACCGGTCTGGCAGTGGCGGGGTTTGGGTTTGGTGCAACGATCTGGGTGAAACTGGCGGGAAGCTGGTTTGGCGGCGGATTGTTGAACACGACGAGTGTATTTGGGCTTCCGGGTGTTCAGAGTGTGTTTGTCATTTATGGAATAATATTTTTGGTGGTTGTTCTGCTGTCCAGCTTAGTAATGATTAATCCTCCGGCAGGTTGGAAGCCGGCGGGTTGGAATCCCCCGGCACCGACAGCAGGTGGAGCTGTTGCAGCGGGATCAATTAATCTGACGGCTGGGCAGATGGTGAGCAAGCCTCAATATTGGGGTTTGCTGTTGATGTTCATCGGTTCGGCACTGGCGGGCCTGATGGTGATTTATTGCATCCGACTGTTCGGGATTGACAGCCTGCAGGCGGCTGATATTGAGGGGATGGACGCGGCCAAGGCCGGGACGATCGCCGGTACGGCCATGGCCTGGTACGCGATATTGAACGGCCTGGGTCGGATTATCTGGGGGACGGCTTCGGATAAATTAGGCCGCAAGCTGGCACTGTTTTTGATGTGCCTGATTCAGGGCATTATGATGTTGACCTTTTTCAAGGTTGGTGCCAGTGAACTTGGTTTGATAATCGGAGCGTGCGTGATCGGTTTCAACTTCGGTGGCAACTTTGCATTGTTCCCGGCGGCAACGGCGGACTTTTTCGGCAATAAAAACGTTGGTTCTAATTATCCTTGGGTATTTCTGGCTTATGGTGTGGCGGGAATCGCCGGGCCTCAGATTGCGGGATATTTCAAAGATGCCGCTGATGCCGCTAAAGCCAGCGGTGCAGATGTAATGAACGCCTGGGAAACGCCTTTTATGATAGCCGGGATAGCGTGCCTGGTAGCGGCGGTGCTTGGTTTGCTGCTGAAAGCTCCAAAAAACGGGTCGGCAAGTTAGTGACAAACAGCTGATGTTCGATTCAGTTTAGTAAATTCCAAAACCCACAGGTTGCCTGACGTGGCCTGTGGGTTTTGTTTTGAATATGCTGCTTTTGGGATTGCATTGGTTTGAAGGATTTAGCTTGAGAGGGGTCTGGGGCGGTGTTATCATTGCGTGTCTCTGATAAAGTTAGGACATGGAGGTCATGATGGTTGCGAAGAAAAGCGATACCGAGGGGCAGATGAATTTTGCTTTCGGGGGCGATAGGGGTGGGCTGGAGGGACGCTCCGTGAAAAAAGTTAAGAAGAAAATAAAAAAGAAGGTTAAGAAGAAGGTCCTCAAGAAGGTTAAGAAAACCGCGGCGGTCTCAGGTGAAGGTTCGGCTGCGAAAAAGGCAGCCGGAAAAACTAAGAAAACGATAGTGAAAAGTGCCGCCAAGAAAAAGGTTGCCAGAAAAAAAAGCTCCGACAAAAAGGAAGCGGTGAAAAGGCGGCCTGCCAAAGCTATTGAGCACATTCGAGACGACCAGATCGAGGCCCGGGCCCAGGCCATGGCGGGCAATCAGCGTGAGATCAGCGTCAGTGAATTTTTTGCCAAGAACCGGCATCTGCTCGGATTCGACAATCCGCGTAAAGCTCTTCTAACAACGGTCAAGGAAGCGGTGGACAATTCGCTGGATGCCTGTGAAGAGGCGCACATTCTGCCTGAGGTGGCAATCAGCATAAAACCTGTGTCGGATAATAAATTCGTGTTGACGGTTACGGACAACGGTCCCGGGATTG
>DAOWAK010000331.1 GCA_030634605.1 Sedimentisphaerales bacterium | reverse complement strand
GCGGCCTGCTGGGGCTGGGCGGGCAGAAGCTGTTAGTGAAGACCGAGCTGGAAGGGATGCACACCTACCACGACGCGTTTATGATTGCCCGGGATGTGGAACTGCCGCAGGACAATCTGGAGATAATGATGCTGGCCCGGCCGATATTGAAGCGATTGGGTGTCGAGCCGCCGGCGGATATGGACGGCGAAGGCGATGCCGTGACTATGTGGAATTAATTTTTTAGACAGGATCACAGGATAACATGATGGGGTTGAAATATTCTGATATTACTGAGAAAATTATCGGCTGCGCTTATAATGTTTATAATTCACTTGGTTATGGTTTTTTGGAGAGTGTGTATGAAAAGTGCATGATGATAGAGCTGAAAGAAGCAAATTTGCAGGTGGAAGCACAAAAACCTATAACGGTGAAATATCGTGATTTTGTAGTTGGTGATTTTGTTGCTGATATATTGGTAGAAGATAAGATTATTGTCGAGCTCAAGTCGGTAACGCAAGTTGTTACTGCCCATGAGGCTCAATTAGTAAACTATCTGATTGCCACGGATAAGCCTGTTGGATTGCTTTTAAATTTTGGTCCAAGCAAGGTAGAAGTGAAAAGGAAAGTAAGAGATCTGAATTAAAAAAGATAACAGATATCAATCTTGTCAATCCTGTTATCCTGTCAAAAAGAAAGTTGTAAAGGAGTTAAATCAAATGGACAAGTTGGACGAACTGGAAAGTCAGAGTATTTATATTATCCGCGAGGCTTTTTATCACTATAAGAAGCTGGCGGTGTTGTGGTCGATTGGTAAGGATTCGACGACGCTGGTGTGGCTGGTGCGTAAGGCGTTTTTCGGTAAGATTCCTTTTCCGGCGCTGCACATCGATACCAGTTTTAAGTTTCCGGAGATGTACAAGTTTCGCGACGAATACAGCAAGAAATGGGGCATGGACCTGAAGATCACCATGAACACAGTGGCTTTGGACGCGGGGATGACCTGCGAGAAAAAGTTGGACTGCTGCAATGCGTTGAAGACCAACGCGTTGAAGATGGCAATCGCGGAGCATGGTTTTGATGCGCTGCTGCTGGGGATTCGTCGGGACGAGCACGGCATCCGGGCCAAGGAGCGTTATTTTTCGCCGCGGGATGAGTCGTTCCAGTGGAATTATCAGGATCAGCCGCCGGAGTTGTGGGATCAGTACAAGAGTCAGGCTGAGGAAAAGACGCACATCCGGGTGCACCCGCTGCTGGGCTGGACGGAAGTTGACATCTGGCGTTATCTCAAACGTGAGCAGGTGCCGACCACCGAATTGTATTTTTCCAAGGAAGGCAAGCGTTATCGCAGTATCGGCTGCACGACCTGCTGCAATCCGATTGAGTCCAATGCCAGCAACATCGATGAAGTCATCGAAGAGTTGGAAACGACCAACACCTCCGAACGGGCCGGGCGAGCACAGGACAAGGAAGACGCTTATACGATGCAGAAACTGCGGGCGCTGGGCTATATGTAAAATGACGAATTACGAAATTCGAATGACGATTTAATGACGAATTAATGATAAGGAAATAAACTATGCGAGAGGATTTGAAATTTGTAGCGGTGGGGCATGTGGACCACGGCAAAAGCACTCTAATAGGGCGGTTGTTGTACGATACTAATTCGCTGCCGCCGGACAAAATGGATGAAGTGCGGCAGGCCAGTGAGTTGGCGGAGGACGGCATTCCGGAGTTTACTTTTGTGATGGATCATATGGAAGAGGAACTCAAAAACCGGGTGACGATCGATACGGCTCAGATTTTTTTCCGTACCCCCAAGCGGGAATACGTGATC
>DAOWAK010000308.1 GCA_030634605.1 Sedimentisphaerales bacterium | reverse complement strand
TCCATCGAAACGGAAGATTCTGTTGAGAAGAGCGAGATGCCGGGAGAGCCCAATGATTCGGCTGAGGAAAGTGTAAACGAGTTGCCATTAGTGGATGCCCGAACCGGCGATTATTTTTTGCTGGTTCTGCACCGCGACAATCAGTATCACAGCCTGACCGAAAAACCACTACCCATTTCCACCTGTCAAAACACCAGATTCGGGTGCTATGCCGATGTGATTTATTTTTTCGGAATTGAATCCGGTCGCTCCGGCCTGATGAGTTGCTACCTGAAGAAGAATCTTTGTTCGCAACCGGAGCCGCTGGAAGTGGATTATCCTGTCGAGGTCTGTGCGGTTCTGGAGGTGAACCGCCAGTTGAAGGTTGTCGTCGCGGTTTCGCCGGAGGGTAGCATTAGCGGTGCAGCGGAATCAGCAGATGATAATTTTGTTCGTTACCGATTGGGTTATCTTACAACTGCCGGTTGGGAATTCACGCCGCCGCTCCAGGGGGAGACTGAACAAGAGCTCAGCGCCGACATCAGAAAAATTGCCTTTGCTGGGAACGATCAAAACATCGCGGTTTTTATCCGGCAATCAGATGCTTCGATTCTGGCCGGCCTTTACAGCGAAAACGGCAAGGTTATCCAGCCGCCCAATCGGTCCGTCTTGCCGGGCGAATCGGTGGTACCGACCTGGATGAAATTTGTCTTCAGCCCGATTACCAATCTTGTCATGATAGCCCTGGCTGTGGCGATTGTGTTGCGCCACAAACAGCAGGCTTTCACGGCTCCGAAGCCCATGGCGAATGTGGTGTTGCTGGCTCCTTTGGTGCGCAGGTTTCTGGCGTTTATTTTTGATTCCCTGCTGGTGAGCTTTGTTACTCTGAGCATTTTTTCCGAACAGTTCGTCAAACTGCAAATCAAAATGGATTCCATTGGAAAATTTGATTCCTGGGTGGAATTCCCCGAGCTTATGCAATTGTCGTTGATCTATTCCGGGATCTTTATCCTCTATATGATCCTGACCGAAACGCTGCTTTCAGCCAGTCCGGGCAAGCTTTGCCTGGGGCTGATTGTTATCAACGAAAACCATCTGCCGCTAAGTCCCCGCCAGGCTTTTTTGCGAAACTTCCTGCGACTTATCGATCTGCACACCTGGATTTTTGCTTATTTTCTGGTTTTCATCACCCGCCGCCGCCAGAGAGTTGGCGATCTGTTCGCCCATACTATCGTAGCAGTGAGAACCCCCCAGCTTCAGCAACATATGATCAATACAATGATCGGCCCAAAATCAGACCAGGCGTCTGATGATGATTCCGGTTCATCCCCTGACGACTATGATTCTAAATCCGAATGATTCCGAACCGGATAAGTAAAAATCAGTTGTTTACTCGTCCTGAATGAAAACACTATGCCGGGGTTTTTGTTATTGCTGAAATAACCAGAGGTTATAGTCGGCCCTGCCAGGCATTATGATACCCATTGGGTATATTTTGCTGACGCCCCGTTAAGCAGTCCGGGCAACTCGTTTAGCTTATCGATCCAGCCCGCCAAAATCGATTCGTTGGGACATTCCTGCCGATGAGCTCCCTTTAACCAAACCGGCTTCATTCCCACCTGATGGGCCCCTTCCATATCCCAGTCAAAACGATCGCCCACGTACACGCACTCGCTCGCGGGCAGTTTCATCTGTTCCAGGGCCACCAGAAAAATTTTGCTGTCGGGCTTAGCTGAACCGACCAGTTCGGAATCCACCATCACCTCAAAGAAATCTGTCAACTCGTAATCCCGACACCAGCCCTCGGTGTTGCCCCAGTTGTTACTTATCACTCCCAACCGATAATTTTGCTTGAGCTTTTCCAGCAACGGCCGGTTGCGCTCAATGTAGCTCCGCGCTTCAGCTTCAAACTGACTGGCTACTTCTGTTGGGTCCCATGGGCTACCTTTTTCTGAACTGTTTTCGTCCAGCAGGATTTTCAGGTGCTGACAAATCCGTTCGATCGTGCCAAACAGACTCAATTGCGGGGTGTCTGCCAGCGTGCCGATCTTATCGTAGGCCTGATCCAGACAACGAAAAAACTCCTGCTCTTCCACCCGGCCCCGTTGTTGGCAGACGTGATGATACGTGCGGTGGGACCACTCCCGGCCGTCGTTATCCAGCGTGCCGCCGAAATCAAATAAAATGGCTTTAACCTCGTTCAAAATCTTCTCCGCAAAACTCCGCCTTTTCTTTCACTAACTATTTTAATTCATTGGCAACGTTTCTGCCAACTTAAAATCTCT
>DAOWAK010000043.1 GCA_030634605.1 Sedimentisphaerales bacterium | reverse complement strand
ATCAACGGCCCGAAAATTCCAAACGCCCGCGCCCACGTCAAAATCCCACCCGCAATAATCCCGTGCATCGCCAACGGCAGCGACACATAAAAAAACGATCCCCAGTGCGTACAACCCAGCGTCAACGCCACATTCTCCAGCCGCCGGTCCACATCGTCAAAAGTGCTCTTGGCCGAACGAATCGCAAAACTGGCTGAAACCACAAATTGACACAACACAATCCCCTTAGGCTGAAAAACAAACTCCAGCCCCGACTCCTGAATCCAGCGACCAATATGCGTCTGCGAAAAAAACACCAGCAGCGTCAATCCCGCCACCAACGGCGGAAAAACAATCGGCAAATCCACCATCGTATCCACCAACGCATGACCGAAAAATCGATAACGACTCAGCGCGTAACCAATCGGCACCGCAAAAACCAGCGAAATCGCCACCGTCGTGCAACTGGTCCAGATACTCATCCACAACGCGTGATGAATATTGCTGTCCGTCAGCACCGTCCGCACCGCGTCGGCATCCACATAAAGCGCATCCGCCACAATCAACATCGCCGCCCCCACCACGAAAATCGCCAAAAAAACAAAAATCGTCAACGTAAACAATCGGCTGCGAATCCCCCGCACCGGAAAAGTCCTGTCATTATTGCTGCTCACAAATCGAACTCCACACCACTTGGTTGACACTTTAGGGTACCTAAAACCTAACACCTATCAAATCAGCGGCCATCGGCGGTTTCATCCTGCCCCCGGCTCAGTCGTCCGGTAATTATGCTTCTCCAGAATCGCCTGCCCCCTCGCCGAGCCGACAAATTCCACAAACTGCTCCGCCAGTTCCTTATTCTCCGAAAATTCCAAAACCCCGATATCAACCGTCGAAATGACATTCTCCGCCACCGGCAAACTCACTGCCTCGCCGTTCTGGGCAAACTGCCTCGCCACCGCACCCCAGACCACCACCGCGTCCAGCGATTTCGCCTCGATCTGCACCCCCAGATCATTCACCGTCAGCGACTGATACTTCAAATTCTTCTCCACCTCAGCCCAGCCGATCCCGTTTTTCTCAAAAATCTTTTTACACTTGCGCCCAATCGCACACGCCCGCGCATCGCCCAGACCCAGCTTGACACCCGGCTTCAGCAAATCCCGCAATCCCGCAATACCCTTCGGATTACCCTTCTGCACCAATATCGTCGGCACAAAATAACACACCGACCGCCGCTGCCCGATCAACCCCTCCCCAGCCGCCAACTCCACATAATGCTTATCGCCCGGCATATACAAATCCCCGCTCCGGCCCAACTTGATCTTCGACAACAGCATTTCACTGCCGGCAAAATCCGTAACCATCTTCACCCCATGTTCCGCACCAAACACCTCAACCAGCTCCTCCGCCGGCTCACTCAAACCCGCCCCGCAATAAAACAACAACTCCCGCTCACCACCCCCTGCCCCCGAACCATCCCCACAACCACCGACACTCAAAACTACCAACCCCCCCACAAAAATCATCGCCACCCAAAAAAATCTCATCTCATTCTCCAAATATTAACTTTATCAATCCAACTAATTCAACTTGTCATGCCCGACTTGATCGGGCATCCAGAATTTTAATATACCCATTGGGTATAAAAAACTATTCCATCCCAAACACGCTCTGGTCAATCACCTCACCACAATAAATACAAGCCGAATGACGAGGCGAATTCTTACGCTGACATTTCGGACACTCAGCAACAGACCGCTGATTCTTACCATCCAACTGACCGTCCCGCATATCAACCTCATAAAGCTTGTTATGCAAATCCTCATCCGTCAAATTCAGCTTATCCCGAATAATCTCCCACAAAGCCTCATTAATCATCAACGCCTTGGCCAGATTATCTTCCAGTACCCGTATCTGAGCCTTCGCCTGCCGCGCCTGATGCTTAGCATCTATACTGTCCCGACTGGCTGCACGCGACGCCATCGACTGCTGCAACGCCAATCCTGTAAACGCAAATGTCCCTATCATCTCATACCCCTTTCCTGATAAAACACCCTGGACCCAGGACCCTGAACCCTGAACCCTATTTCTTCTTACTACGCAAAATATCAAAAATAATCCACAGCCCCGTCACCCCTGCTATCAAAAAACTGATACTGCCGATCACCGGAAACCCCAAAAAACTCGGCCCAATGTCCCCGTGCGCCATCAGCGACGACGCAATAATCAACGCCCCCACAATAATCCCCAAAATCATCTTATCCGACATCCGGTTAAGATCCGCCATAGGCCTCTCCAGCCCCTTATGGTGAAACTCCAGCTTCGCCTGCCCCAACCGAATCTGCCGCAAAATCTCCCGAAAGTGCTCCGGCGTCTCCCGCGCCAAAAGCGACACATCCTCCGCAAACCGCTGCGAATCCTCCAGTATCACCTTCGGAGAAAACCGCTTCGTCAGCATCTTACTCACAAACGGACCAATATGCGACACCATATCAAAATCCGGATCCAGCTTCCGCCCCGTCGATTCAATCGTCCCGATCGCCTTGATCAAAAACAGAAAATCATGCCGGATCCCAATATGAAACCGCGACACCAGCTGAATAATATCCCGAAACAACTGCCGCATATCGATCTGCTTCAACGGCAGCCCGTGATACTGCTCCAGCAAATCCAGCACTGCCAACTTTAATTCCGGATTATCCTCCGGCGGCAACACCCCCAGATCCCGCGCCGCCCGAAATAGCCGATCAATATCCCGCTTGCTGACCGCGTACAACACCCGCCCCAAAATCTCCAGCGACTTCTGATCCAGCCGCCCGAACATCCCAAAATCCAGAAAACATATCACCCCGCCATCCATCACAAACACGTTGCCCGGATGCGGATCCGCCTGGAAAAATCCATGCTCAAACACCTGCCGCAAAACTATCCGCGCCCCGTTGCTCGCCAGCTCCTTGCGAACCTCCGGCTCCACCCCATCGGCAAAAAACTCCCCCATCGGCCGCCCGTCAATAAATTCCATCACCAGCAGATACCTGCTCGAATGCTCCCAGTAAATCTTCGGTACATACACCGTCGGATCGTCCGCAAAATTCCCCCGAAATATATCCGCGTTCCGCCCCTCATGCTGCAGATCCAGCTCATGATCGATCGAGTTCCGCAACTGACTCACAATCGCCTTCGTATTCCACTGCCGCGCCTCCGCCACATGCGTCTGCACCAGCCCCGCCAGATGCTCCAGAATAATCATGTCATCCCGAAACACCTTTTCCGTCCCCGCCCGAATAATCTTAACCGCCACATCCTCACCCGACCGCAGCCGAGCCCGATACACCTGCGCAATCGATGCACTCGCAATCGGCTCGGTATCAAACTCACCAAACGACTCCTCCAGAATCTCCCGATCATCCCGGCTCAGCCCCTTCTGCATTTCCTCCCAACCCGTCGCCGTCACCCCATCCTGAAGATTCGCCAACTCCACCACAATATCACCCGGCAGCAAATCCGGCCGCGTCGATAATATCTGACCCAGCTTGATAAACGTCGGACCCAACTGCTCCAGCATCAAACGAAACCGCACCGCCCGCGACATCGCCTTGCTTTCCTGCCCTTCCCCGTTATTCCGCTTCAGCTTCAGCAGCGCAAACAGATTCAGCCGCCCCACCAGCTCACCAAATCCATGGCGCACCACCGTCGTGATGATCTGCTGATATCGCCTCAAATAACGATAATTCTTATAAGGACTGAACAAACCCGCACCAACCTAATCTACCACCGACACCTCGCCGGCTTCTTTTTATTAAAAACCTACATCACAAATAACCACCGCCCTGACTTGTCATGCCCGACTCGATCGGGCATCCAGCTTCCCGCATTCCAAAGCTCCTCAACCCCAACAATTCATTTCGCAGTAACCGTCCGCCACCCTTTTGAATTTTTAACATTGATAAATTCGAATTTGTTTAGAATCCCCGATCGGGTCGAGGACAAGCTTAGAGCTTAGGATTTCCTTGAAACTTCATCCTTCAGGCTTCAGGCTTTCTTCTCGTCATTCTTCTTCCGAACAATGTTCCTGGGCACACTTACCCTCCAGCTGCTCGATCCGTTTCTCCAACGCCTCAACATCCGCCCGCGTCGCCAGATGCAGCTTATTTAAGACACCATTAACCTCATCGTTAACACTCTGGCGAAACTCCTGACTCTGCTTACGCGCCTTAGCCACCAGCTCATCCGCCAGCTTCTTACCCTCCTCCGATGAAACTTCTCCCTTTTTCTCCAGCTCCGCCGCAATCTCCCTGGCCTTCTGCTCCGTCATCGCGGCAAAACCAATTCCCGTGTAGAGGATTTTATGTATCAGATCTAACATAATCAGACTCCTTTCTTAAAAATTCCTGTAGGATGGGCTTCAGCCCATGCTGACTTTACGCATTCCAAAGCCATGCAATCTTAGCCTTACATCGTTATGCACTCTTCATATCCGTTTGGGATTTTGAGCTTTAGATAATTTGAATTTGTTTCGGTTTTCGATATTCGGATTTCGGATTTCGGATTTCGGATTTCGGATTTTTAAAACCCGTTGAAACCATAAACACTTACCTACTTGTATTATACACCACTCCACCCCCATCACGCAACCCGCTTCACACATTAAATATATTGACAATAATCCTTTACAACCCACCTTCACCCAAACCAACCAAATAAACAACCTCTCACTTTACCGATCACCTGAATCACACCAACCAATCCCTCGAGCTTGTTCGCAGGGCGGGCCCCGCCCGCCGTTCCGCTATCATATCATTCTCACCACCGTTCAAATTAAAGGTGTCCGGTTCAAATTAAAGGTGTCCGGTACCTTTTATTGGCCTTCCTCTGGGTTTTAAGGTTGATTCCAGATTTAATTTGGTAGCGGTGCGGTTTGTCCAGTTGGGGTCGCCTAGCGGAGAGCCGCGGTTGATGCTGTTGTATATTCTATCATGATCTTTTCGGCCAATATTGCGGTTAACCAGTTGCGGCCAATTCGCAGGAAGAACAACAGGACCATTGCTTAGGTTTAAAGGTTTTTCGGAACCTTTGCGGGCGGCGAAACTGGACCAGGAATAGTTATTTGGATCGTCCACAATTTCGGCGCGCAAGGGATTGGCTTCAATGTATCGCAAGACGGTTAAGTAATGGCTGTCAGCTTGGATGGGAAAACTTTTGTAGCGGCCTTGATAAAGATGACCTATGCCGGTGGTGCCGTGGGAGACGTGATAACGCTGAGTATGAGTGAGCGTTACCCATCGCATATAGTCGGACAAATCACCATCCTCATACGGCCAAAGCAATAGATGCCAGTGGTTGTTCATAATACAATAGCCGCAAATTCGCATATCGACCCGCTCGATCCCTTCGGCGAGAATTGTTTCGAAAGCCTCGAAATCGCCACTTTTACGAAAAATACGTAGCCGCCCATTAGCTCGATTGAGCACATGGTAAACATAGCCGCCTAAAGTTATCCGTTTCGGCCTACCCATGCCCCACAAATAGCAGAAAAACAAGGGATGTCAAGCATAAAAAGTACCGGACACCTTTAATTCCAGCGTTTTAATATATGCCTGCATAGCGGGAATCTTAGCGACTTCCGCTTCCAACTGCTCAATATATGCGCCCTTGTTCATACTATAGTTATCGGACATAGACACGCTTTTACATGAAAGGTATTATTTCAGTGAACGCTTACTAAAAATTATAAATACCTGTCAAGAAATTAGTATGGTGTCCCCAGATTAATCTGCAATCGACGTTTTGATAAGCAAAAAATCGATTTTCAGAGGTTCCCTTAAAATAAAATCATGCCGATCCTGTTATCCTGTCAAAAAATTCTTATCTTAAAATCCGTGTAATCCGTGGTTGCCTATCTGTATTATCTTATATTTACCCCCAAAATCAGTGTCAATCAATGTCAAAAATTCTTAAATTCTCTGTGCCCTCTGTGTCCTCTGTGGCAAAATTCTTATCTTAAAATCCGTGCAATCCGTGGTTGCCTATCTGTATTATCTTATATTTACCCCCAAAATCAGTGTCAATCAGTGTCAAAAATTCTTAAATTCTCTGAGCCCTCTGTGTCCTCTGTGGCAAAAATTCTTATCTTAAAATCCGTGCAATCCGTGGTTAAATATCTTTATTCTCTTGATAAACAATCCTGCCAATCCTGTTATCCTGTCAAAAAATCTTAATTCCTCTGAGCCCTCTGTGGCTGGCTTAATTCTTACCCTTCAAGCTTGGGCTTAAGAAACTTACCCGTATAACTCTTTTTGCACTTCGCCAGACTTTCCGGTGAATCAGCCGCAATAATCTGCCCGCCGCCATCCCCGCCTTCCGGACCCAGATCGATAATATGGTCCGCCATTTTAATCACATCCAGATTGTGCTCGATAACAATAACCGTGTTGCCCATTTTCACCAGTCGGTTGAGAACTTCCAGCAGATTGTGAATGTCCGCAAAATGCAAACCGGTAGTAGGCTCATCCAGAATATAGAGTGTGTGGCCGGTGCTGGCCTTACCCAGCTCCGACGAAAGTTTCACCCGCTGGGCCTCACCGCCGCTTAACGTGGTCGAAGACTGCCCCAGTGATATATAGCCCAGTCCGACATCGTTAAGAGCCTTGAGCAGTTGCTTGATCTTCGGGAAATTCTCAAAGAAACTCAACGCGTCCTCAATCCGCATGTCCAGTACGTTGGAAATATTATTGCCCCGATAGCGTATCTCCAGCGTTTCCTGATTGTATCGGCTGCCCTGGCACTGATCGCAAACCACATAAACATCGGGCAGAAAATGCATTTCGATCTTTTTCGTACCCTGCCCCTGACAATATTCACATCGGCCGCCCTTGACGTTAAAACTGAATCTCCCGGGTTTGTAACCGCGAATTTTCGCTTCCCGGGTTTTGCTGAAAAGCTGCCGGATATGGTCGAAAACCCCCGTATAGGTCGCCGGGTTGGAACGCGGCGTTCGGCCGATCGGGCTTTGGTCGATCTCGATAACCTTATCCAGCCGCGTTGCACCAATCAGGGACTTATGCACACCGGGTTTCTCGCGGGAATTGTACAGCTTGCGTTTCAACGCCGGCAACAGTGTCTGACTGACCAGCGAACTTTTACCCGAACCACTCACCCCCGTTACACAAACAAAAACCCCCAGCGGAAAAATCGCATCTATATTTTTAAGATTATTCTGCTGAACACCTTTTAGCTCAATACAATATTTCAAATTCACCTTATGCCGCTTTTCCGGCAATCGAATTTTTCTCTCCCCGGATAAATATTTCCCGGTAATCGACCGTTCCGCGGAAATAATATCATCAACGTTGCCCTGGGCGACAATCTCACCGCCATGCGCACCCGCCGCCGGACCGATATCAATAATGTGATCAGCTGAATACATGGTTTCTTCGTCATGCTCAACCACAATAGCCGTGTTACCCAGATCGACCAGGTGTTGAATTGTGCCGATCAGCCTCTTGTTGTCCCGCGAATGCAGCCCGATGGAAGGCTCGTCCAGAACGTAACAAACCCCCACCAGCGCCGAACCCACCTGCGTCGCCAAACGAATCCGCTGCGCTTCCCCGCCCGATAGCGTTCCGCTCATCCGATTCAGAGTAAGATAGTCCAGCCCGACATTCACCAGAAAATCACATCGGCTGCGTAATTCCCTGATAATCAACCGGGCAATCTGCCGCTGCTCCGCGTTAAGTTTCAGTCCCTCGAAAAAAGTCTGCGCCTCTCCGATGCTCATTCGGGTAATGTCATGAATGTTTTTACTGTTAATATAAACTGAAAGCGCTTCGGGCCTTAACCGCGCCCCCCCGCATTCCTGACAGGGATGCTCCGAAAGGTAGCCATGCAACCGGGTCT
>DAOWAK010000216.1 GCA_030634605.1 Sedimentisphaerales bacterium | reverse complement strand
CAACGCAAATGGCTTAACTAACGCCCCGATAAACTCCAGCACATACATTACCGGAACCAAAGGCCACGGCACCTGCGGGATAAAATTCTTCACATAACTAAAAAATCCCTGCTGACGAATTCCCGACAGATGAACCATGAAACACGCCGAAACCGCCAACGCCCCCGTTACCCATATATTCGCCGTCGCCGCCCCGCCCAGATGCTGCAGCTTACCGAACGACACCAGGTACAATATCCCGTCCGTCGGTATCATCCCCAACAGATTGCAAAACAGAATAAAGAAAAATGTCGTCCACAGGTAACCGACAAATTTATCCGTATTTTCGCCCAAAGCAGGTCGGGCAACCTCTTCCCGGATAAACACACAGATCGCTTCAAAAAAATTCCGCAGCCCCGTCGGCACTATCGTTCTCTGCCGCGCCGCCAACGGCAAAATAACCATCAGCAGCACCGCCGACACCAGCACCATAACCAGATGATTGCTCACCACCAACTCGTACCCGCCAACCTCCAGCCGGAAAAGCTCGTGCTGGACCACATGACTCAGCGGATCCCCCGATGCCAGAATAGAATCAATCAACTTTGTCATGCTGTGCGGTTATACCTGTGTAATATTATCTTTCATTTCCTTTTTATTACGTCTTAAAAATCCGCGTTTATCGGCGTGCATCGGCGGTTTCATCTTGGTTGTAGCTTGACCGCCCTATGTATTGAAATTATATTGTTTCCGTATCATTTTCATCGCCGTCAATGTCTCCCACGCCAACAGCGCCAGGTAAAAAACCACCAAACTCAACGAAAACACCATCATCGGCGGCCGCAATACCAGGTAAACTACCAACCCTGCCGACATCGTCAACAGCAGCCTTATCCCCGTTCCTATCAGGCACGCCATCGCCAGTCGATCAGCCTGACCTTCCTTCTGATGACGGTTTCCCGCCATCGCTATCGGAATCAGACTTATCATCGCCGCCGCCAGGCAAATTATCGCCGCCGCCGCCAGACCGCTCAATCCTGCCCGGCCCGCATACCACTTGCTTATCCAGCCCATCGGCAACGACAGCAGCATCACAATCACCACCGCCTGCCATAATAACTTAACAAATATCCTGCCGGGACCTTCATTCACAATAAACCTTGCGCAATTCCATTAAAAACAATCACTTATGTAAATCACGCGTTTCCTTGTACAACAAATAAGTCATCCCCGCAAATCCAACCATCAGCCCCGTAACCATCAGCCATGGACTGCTGCCCAGCTTCCGATCGGCCCAATACCCCGCCCACGTGAATATCCCAATCACTCCGCCGAATTCGACACCCAAACCTAGCCAGCGCCCCGCCCCAGGTAGCAATCTGGGCTCTTTTTCGCCCGATTCTCCGGGCTGCTCAGGCTTCTGGTCGTCTAAGTCTTTATTACACAATAAATTACATCACCAAAACCAGGCTCTTTATAGCCGGCTTCTTTACATAATGTCAAACGGGCCAAAATATCTTTAAACAACTGTCTTGTCAACATTTAATAAAAATTGAGGTAATCTCTATTAATCCGTAGCATGGGCTTTAGCCCATGCTGTTCTACCTGTTATTCCCATCCAAATCCAACAGCAGCGCAATCTCGTCACAGCAGTCCTGCTTCGGACAGTGAACGCAATCCGACCACACCTTCAACGGCAGACTGTCCATCGGAACCTGCTCAAAACCCATTTTCACAAAAAAAACCTTCTCCAGCGTCAGCGTAAAAATCCGACCCACCTGAAATTGCCGCCCCATCTCGATAACCGCCTTAACCAGTTCCCTGCCCACCCCCTGGCCTTGATGGTCGTCGTGCACCGCCAACGACTTAACCTCTGCTATATCCGACCAGTAAACATGCAGCGAACAACAGCCCACTATCTGCCCCTCAGCTTCAAAAACCTTGAATTTGCCCAGCGATTCGTACAGATCAGCCAACGACCGAAACAGCATCCGGTTCCTCTCCGCATGCGAGTTTATCAGCTCCCGGATCACCGGAACATCATTAACATTGGCGTTTCGTATCAAATCCAAACTCCTGACCGATCTATTCCATGTTGAATTCCAAACTTCGTCATTCGTCATTAAATTCATGACAAATCTTAAAAAAAGCGTAAACGCTTACACCTTTCGGTTGTCTTACACTATATTATCCACCCGCAAGCCCTGCCACAATCGCAAAATAACTCGTCAGGGGCGACTAAATCATTACAATAGCATCAACGCAATAACTGGAAAAATGCCCATGCCGGAATTCGTCATACAACAACACCAACAGCAGCTACAGCAGCAGCCACAACTGATCCACTGGGACCTCATGCTCCGCACCGGATCAGTCCTGGCCACCTGGCAAATCCCCGAACCACCCCAAAACTGGCCCAAAAAGACCATCACCTGCACCAGAATCTTCGACCACCACCTCAAATATCTCACTTATCAGGGACCGCTCTCCGACAACCGCGGACACGTAAAAATCGCCGCCGCCGGCCAATATCATCCCCTCCAAATCACCGAAAATCTCTGGCAACTGACTCTGACCGGTGATAACATCAACGGCAAACTTACTCTGCAACTTCTAAAACTGGATCAATGGAAAATGACTTTCAATGGAGAAACCAAATGAGTATCTCGAAAAACCAACCGGTTGCCTTTCTAATCACCGCATTATTCATCCTGACATCAATCACCGCCGGCTGCGGCTTTAGCAGCTCCAAATTCACCTCCGCTGCTAAAAAAGATATACGCGATCTGCCCGGCAACCTCTGGCAGGACAGCAAAGACTACGTCTCCAACAACGAAAACATCACACTGCTGCTCCTCGGCGGCGCCGGTAGCGCCTACGTTCGCCACGAACACGACGACCAGATCGAAGACCACTTCCGGGGCCACCACACTTTCAGCCGCGACACCACCATCGCCATGGGCGCCATCCCCATGACTGAGCTGCTCCTGTCCGGGGCCGGTTACCTCTACGGCTCCGCCACCGAAAACGACGAACTCTACAAAGTCTCCCGCGCCCTGCTCGAGGCCCAGGCCCTCAACGGCATCTACACTTCCAGTCTCAAACTCATCGCCCAGGACAAAAGCCCCAACGGCGAATGGTACGCCTGGCCCAGCGGACATACTTCCATCAGCGTCACCTTCGCCACTGTCATGAACGAATTTTACGGCCCCTGGGTCGGAATGCCCCTCTACGGTCTCAGCGGACTCGTTATGTACGAACGCATGGAAACCGGCGAACACTGGGCCAGCGACCTCATCTTCGGTGCCGTCCTCGGCTACACCGTCGGAAAAACCGTCGCCGGAAACCACAAACCCCAGGTCTTCGGCATGGACATCATGCCCTACGTCGATCCCTACACCGCATCTTCCGGCGTCCTCTTGGGAAAACGTTTCTAGACCGTTTCAAAAAAAAAGTTTTATTTTTTTGTCATTCCCGCGGAAGCGGGAATCCAGTATTTTTTTCTGAAGGGTGGCATGCTCAAGTACTCTTGAGCATGGTTTCCCTGGAATCAGCGACCACCGGCAGAGCCGGTGGTATGAGGAAGGCCCCTAAAAGGGGCCGTTAAGGACGCCCAGCAAAATAACGTCCCACACTATGTCATTCCCGCGCAGGCGGGAATCCAGTATTCTTGGGGCAGAACATTCCTT
>DAOWAK010000274.1 GCA_030634605.1 Sedimentisphaerales bacterium | reverse complement strand
GGCCTTCAGGACGGTTTTTAATAAAATGTACTTTCGTAAAGTTCACCGAACCTGTTTAAAATTGTCGTCCGCTTGGCCAAAAAAGGCCCTGCCGATCCGAAACCCAACCGAGCCGCTCAAGAAAAAGTGCGAAACCGCACACTGTTGCCGTTTTTATTTATTGGACCTTTGCTGAGCTAAATTACCGTCCAACAGTGAAAATTAACACCGCTGATTTGCTTTTTAGATTTTTGTATTTTATCCTTAAGTTGAAAAACCAGAAAAGCGGCTGTTTAGATTTCATTGAACACCGCAGCGCAAAGTTAACGCGCCCTAGGAGGCACAACCGCCATCGTTCTATGCGATGCTGGCTGTGCCTCCTTTTTGTTGCGCTGCGCTCGTATGAAAACTAATGCAAATGTAGATTTTAGAATAAAGGTTATTTGTTCCAGAAAAAACTTGTGCCGGTGCAGTTCAACCAGGGTCTGTTACTTTCCACTTGTTCCACTAACGACACCGGCTCCAGGCAAATGAACGGAGAAAATTAAGGAGGAAGCTCAAATGTCTCTTAACTTTAACAGCTTCAGCACTCTTACCGCCCTGAACAACCTTGCTCAGATCGGCACCGCACTGAAACTGTCCAACCAGCGACTCGCCACCGGCAGCAAACTCAACTCCGCCGCGGATGATCCTTCCGGAATCGTTGCGGTTTCCCAGTTTGATCAGCAAATCGCCCAGATTGAAGCTGCTACCCGTAACGGCGAACGCATCAACAGCATCATCGATACTGCCGACGGAGCTGCGGCCCAGGTTTCATCTCTGCTGGGCACTATCCAGACCAATGCCCTGGCTGCTGCAGGTTCATCCGTTACTGATGAAGAACGTGCTGCTTACCAGGCCGAAATCGATACCGCAGTTGACGCTATCGATACCTTGGTTAACTCCACCAACTTCAACGGCACGCGTCTGCTCGACGGCGGTATCGCCTACACCACCTCCGGTATCGATTCTGCCAAGCTTTCCGACGTACGCGTCAGTTCCGCCAATGTCTCCGGCAGTTCCATTTCCCTGGCTGTCGATGTTGTTTCCGCAGCCGAAAAAGCCGTTATCTCCTACTCCAATGGCAACCTTACCGACGATGTCACTTTCACTGTCACCGGAGAAAACGGTTCAGAAACCTTCAGCTTCACCAGCGGCGCCACCATTAGCTCCATCGAAACCGCCGTCAACGCCCAGTCCGATGCCACCGGGGTCGTTGCAGAAGTTGACGGTGGTACCTTGTATTTACGCTCAACTAACTACGGTTCCGACGAATCCGTCAGCATCAACGTAACCGCCGGCACCTTCGTTATGGATGGCGCCACCACGAGCGATTCCGGCGTGGACGCCACCGTAACCGTCAACAGCCAAACCACTACCGCAGATGGCCTGCACGTCAAATACAGCAGCGGCGATACAGCTGTTAAGTTCACTCTGGAAGAATCCTTCGGTAACGTCGGCGGCGGCTCCACCTCCTTCTCCATTACTGGTGGCGGCGCACAGTGGCAGCTCGATACCAATCCCGCCAATAAAATTAACTTCGGCATGAATTCGCTCAGTTCTTCAAGCCTCGGTTCCGATGCCCTGGGCTACCTCAGCTCATTAAAAAGCGGCGGCACCAACGCCCTGGCTTCCGGAAACTACCAGGCCGCAGCCAACATTGCTTCGTCCGCATCACTTCAGGTAGCTACCGAACGCGCCCGCATGGGTGCCATCCAGTCCTATTCCGTCAACGCCACCTTAAGTTCGCTTTCCGCTACTAAAACCGCCCTGTCCAGTTCACGATCTTCCATCACTGATGTTGACTATGCCTCCGAAGTTGCCAACAACAATCGCTTGCAGGTTATGATGCAGGCCGCCACTACGGTTCTGGCTTCGATAAACTCCAACACCCGATCCATCCTCAGCCTGCTCAATCTGTAAAACTTCCACATGAATGACCGGTAAAACAAAAAAGTAAAAACAGATGTATAAATCTACAAGCAGCACCAAAAGCCACTCCCGATAAAATATAACAGAATGATTCCCCGGAGCACCAAAATTCCCCCGAGCCACGAAAATTGTTCTGTGGCTAGCTCTGCGACGAAAGAATAATAATCGCCAGAATCGCCACCATCAACAGCCCCGCCATTATTATCACTGCCATCTTTAGCCCCAGCGGTGCCCGATGAGCCTCTTTCTCGGCCCATCGTTTTTCGATCTCCGCTTTGCCCTTTTCCAGGTTAGCCAATGCCCCCTCGTCGAATAAGTGATGGGCTTGCAGCGGTGCCTCACCCGCCTTGATCCGCTCCAGGTCTTCCAGTAACACCGTAGCGTTGTTGTAACGATCTGCAGGCCGCTTGGCCATCATCACTTCGATCACCTCTGCCACACCCATGCTCAACGATGAATTAATATGGTCCGGCGGCACCAATGCCTCTTTCAGGTGCCTGTGCATCACCGCCGACGGCGTAGCCGCCTCAAACGGCACCTTGCCCGTTACCATATGGTAAAACGTTGCACCTAACGAATAAATATCCGCCCGAAAATCAATATCCAACTCGCCCCGAATCTGTTCCGGTGAAATATAATAAGGCGTTCCATATGCCCGTCCCGCTTCCATCTGAGCCGCCTGCTCATCTTCGGCCTCCCGGGCCAGACCCATATCCGCCAGCTTTGCCACACCATCCTTGGTGATCATGATATTCTTAGGCTTGACATCCCGGTGAATCAATCCCCGTTCGTGAGCGTGCTCGAGCGCTTCAGCTATCTGGATCACAATATCCAGCGCCTCTGCTTCCGAATAAGCCCGGCCGCCGGCCAGGTCGTCAT
>DAOWAK010000014.1 GCA_030634605.1 Sedimentisphaerales bacterium | reverse complement strand
TACCATTTTGGCGGGGGGATTCTGGATTCGACCCACTCCCGCAGCGGCAAATTAAGCTTCAAAATGATTCCGGACGGCGGCAGTGTCGGATTTCAATACCATAAAAAAAGGATTCCCATCAAGCCGGGCAGTGATTTTCAGATCGCCGGTTTTGTGCACCTGGAAAACGCACCCACCTGTCGAGCCAAAATCACCTGCAGCTTTACCGATCGCAACGGGAATATCATCCCTGAAAGCCTCCACCGTTCAGAACTGGTCCGAAGTTTGGATCAACTCAGTGACGGCTGGGCTCCGTTGAAAGTTTACATCCCTGGCTCTTATCCCCGCGCCCGCTACTTAACCGTCGGCATCTGTCTCTTGCAGCAGCAGCAATGGAATCAGGACGAAATTTCCCCCAGCCAGATCATCCCCCGCGACATCAAAGCGGTCGCTTGGTTTGATGACATTACTATTTATCAGTTGCCCCGGGTAATTTTGCGAACCAGTAAACCCACAAATGTCTTTGGCGGACGCGAAGAGGTGGTGCTGCAGATTGAGGTCGAGGGCATCAATTCCCTCGATTACCAGGTTCAGCTTATCGTCAATCGCGCCAACGGAAAATTAATCCATGAAGAATCCTGGTTGCTCACCGGGATCGTCGATGGTGCCCGGATGCGCGAAATCATTCTGGGCAATCTCCAGGCCGGTCTCTATCAAGCCAATTTGAACATTCTCTCCGGCGGAAAATTCATCGCCAACAGCAAACTGACTTTCGCCAGGCTCGCACCGTTGTCCGAAGCATCGGCCTTGAGTGGTGTCAATTTCGGCGTTTTAGCTCTGGACCAGAACGCCGGAGATTTTGATGCGATAATCGAACTAACCAGACAGACCAACGCCAAACACATCAAAATCCCCGTCTGGAGGCGGAAAACCGCTCAGTCCGGCTCGATTGCTTCAACGCCAAATTTCGACAGGGTGCTGCTCGAACTGCAGCAAAATAACATTCAGGTTACCGCTGCCTTTTCAGAAATCTCGACCGCTTTGGCAATGAAGGTCGACATCAATCGCCGGGGGCTGCTCGATATTCTGTCGCTGACCCCGGACGTCTGGCGACCGCAGGTAGCCTCGGTGCTTGCCCAGTACGCCCATCAGATACCCTATTGGCAGATAGGCGATGATACCCTTACTGAAAACGTCTCGTGGGACCCACGTATCCGCTCCGTGATTGATGTACTGCAATCGGAATTCAACAAACTCACCAGCGATACCGTTATCGCCACCACCCTCAACAGCATGTTTCAGGTTAACCTCGATCAGGTCGGCACCAGCAACATTGCCCTGGGTATTCCATCGGCAGTGATCCCCGGTCAGATTCCGGATTATATTCAGGATTGTCGTAACCGAAACCTGGATTCGGTCTGGGTAAAAATCGAACCGCTTGCTGAGCGGATTTACAGTCGTGAACATCGGCTCTCCGATTTTGCCAAACGCATTGTTTTTGCCCAGAAGGCTCAACCTCAGGCGATATTCATTAATCATCCCTGGACGCTTTCCCAATACAACGCCCGGCAAAGATACGAACCAACCGAACTCTTACCGGTGTTTCGTACCTTTGCCGACCATTTAGGTGGCACCCAATATGTTGGTCAGTTCAATCTGGCACCCAAAGTTCCAGCTATGATTTTCGATCGCGAAGGCACCGGCTGCCTCGTCTGCTGGAACGATGACTATAATCCAAAAGATCCACGCGATCTGTCAAAGTTCAAAGTGCTGCTCGGCGAAAACATCAATCAAATAGATATATTCGGCAATCGCAAACCATTAAAAACCGAAAACGGCTTGACCGAGCTTAACATCCCCTCCCAGCCGGTTATTATTTCCGGAATCAACACCGCCCTGGCATCTCTGCGTGCCAATCTCAAATTGAATCCGGACGTTGTAGATGCCGGAATACTTAGCCGACAGGTAGAGCTCTCGTTCAAAAACCCCTTCAAAATGCCCGTTTCAGGACGCTTCCGTTTTTTACGCACCAGTATCAATCAGCAAAACTGGCTCATCGAGCCGATCGCTTTCAGCTTCACGTTACGCCCGGGCGAAACCATCCGACAGCCTATCACTTTGAAATTTCCACGAAATGAACTGGGCGGTAAAAAAATCCTCGACACCTTAATTACCCTGGACGCCGACCGACCTTATCGAATCCGCCAGGCGATCCCCTTTGAAATCAAACTGACCGGCGTGGAATTGTCGATTTTTGCCCGGCGCGAAGGTGAGTCGGACCTGCTGGTTCAACAGGTGGTCACCAATGTTTCCGAGGAGAAAATTTCCCTGCAGAGCTTTATCGACCTGCCCGACAGCAATCGGCTCGAAAGATCCATTCCCCATCTGGCCCCCGGCGCCACTGTCACCAAATCGTTTCGCATCAAAGACGCCGACCAGTGGATCGGAAAATACCTCCGCATCGGCCTCTACGACCCCAGGGGAACCAGAAGAATCAACTACAACCTCAAAATCAACTAATCTTCTAATCTTCTAAGCGTTCACTGGGAAAAAACAGCGTTTTTAGGCTAAAAATGGGTATTTTACAGCACAAAATAGCCCTTTTTCTTATTCTTTTGAAGCAAAACCGCATTTTTGGCTTAAAAATCACGTTTTCGCGTGAACGCTTACCTAATCTTTTGCTCGGTTGCAATAATATCCATACACAACCCTGGTTTGCAATTTTTTAACAATTAGTTTTTTTTACTTGACTGGTATTACGTAATTGATATTGTTATATATTGTGTGTTACTATTATGCGAAACTTATGCGCTACCGAATGAAGGAAATGGAAGGAATTGGAGACATGAAAAAACTGATTATCGCTATTGTTGCCTTGTTGCTTGGTCTTGCCCCTGCACTTTTTGCGGAGGAGCCTCAGCCGGTTACTCACCAAGAGTTCCAGGCTGTAAACGCCGATGGTTCAGGTGCTTATGGCGGAGCAAACCCGCCGGAAAGGGTCGTTCTTGAAGGTGTTATTCTTAATTGCCCTGAAGATATGCTAGACCCGACTCCGACTGACCCCCCCGGCATGGGAGGCCAGTGGCAGATTTTCATCCAGGGAACCGACTCCGACCATGCCGGCACTGCCGTCTGGATCGGCCAGAATTATGGTGTTCTGCCCTGGATTCTTCCAGAGGACAGCTACACCGCCGGCGAATGGCTTGATGAGCTTGTCCGGATCAATCACGATCCCAACAGTGGTTATCTGTTCCATCCAGGCGATCTGGTCCAGGTAACCGGCAAATACTCCTTCTATAACGGTAAAAATAACATCAATGAGCACCACGATATCGCACCCGTGAGCGATTTTATCATCAAAGTTATCGAACCCGCTTGGGGGCTGCCTCAGCCGGACCTGATCAGCCTGAATTCGTTGAAAGACGTCAATGACGATTTCATCTTCGATTCCACCCGACAAACCGGATGTGAACATTATCAGGCCTGTCTGGTTCGCATCAATGACGTTTCCTTTACCAATCCGGATTTGTGGGCCCCCGGCGCCACTATGGAAATCACTGACTCCGGCGGCAAAACCTTTCCCGTTTTGCTTGGTCGCGGTCGGGGAATTCAGCTCGGCTCCAACAATCTTCAGTCCGTCTTCGATATCGTCGGTATCCTCGATCAGGAATGCGGTTTGCCGCACACCGCAGGCTATCGTATCTGGGTTACCGATTACGATCAGAACGGGCTGGTCCTGACCAGTCGCAATCGCAACCGAGGTAATTTGCCCGGTGATATCAACTACGACGGACAAGTCAATCTGCTGGACCTGGCTGAGATGGCTTCGCAGTGGCTTGATTGTGCACTGGGGATTGGAGACTGTTCGGTTGACTGATAAATTTATACCCATCACGATGGACTTTTCCCGGTTCGCAATACCACAAACCCATTGTAAGCAACAGCTTACAATTCGAACTTTTGGAATTTTCACCTGGCGTGAGTATAAACATTCCGCTTTTACGCTCATTGAGTTGCTGGTAACGGTGGCGGTTCTGTCTCTGCTGATGGCTTTGCTGGTTCCCGCTTTGCAAAACGCCCGACTGCAGGCCAGGATCGCCGTGGTCAACGCCGATCTTTTCTATGTCGGCCAGGCTCTGGAAGCTTACGGCCTGGAAAACCGGGACAAATTTCCGCCCACGTACGTTTCATGCATGTTGCAGGAACACTATTATCAATTGCCTGACGAACTGATAGAAAATGGCTATCTGCCCGATCACTCCGACCCTTTCGGTCCCATGAGTTGTAAATACGAGGATCGCTTCAATCTCGGACACACCTATAAATACCTGGCGCCCGGCGATTTGGTGCTGAACCAGTCCCAACGCCCCCAAAAAAATCGTTCGCGTATCTGGGTGCCAAACGGTTTTCCCGAGCTGGACACCACCGAGGGAGAATTTTACAGCAACCCGGCTGACTGTCCGGTTTTCTGGACAATTTTTAGTGTCGGACCAAGCTTTAACAAAGACGACCCCGATGTCGTCAATCAACGTTATCCGGTCCCGAAACAGACCTGGTATGATATCAAAACCAAAAAAGGGTTTTTGACTCGCATCAGGATAAAAAATGGCGAACACGTAGGAACTTTTCAAGGCAAAAAATAAAACACCATCTGCAAGCATAGTAAGCGTAGAATGGGTAACTTCTTCCCTGCGCGGTTGACTCAAACACTCACCTGCTCCATTTCCCCAGCCCGGCGTTGGAAAAAATCGTTTACATTCCTCCGCATACCCGGCATAATATCGTCAACAACAGCTCCGAGCCGTTGGTTTATATTTATTGTGTAGCGCCGGTGGAAATCCACCGCGAACCGGCATTCAAGGACGATAAAGAGGAATAGAAAAATGAGCGATCTGGAACGTATTGGTGTTTCTCTGGATAATAAGTTACTCAAGCAGTTCGACAAATACATCCGCCAGAAAAGTTATACCAATCGCTCCGAAGCCATTCGCGACATAATTCGGCACAAACTAATGGAGCAGGAACTGGCCCAGCCCAATTCCAATGCCGTTGCGGCGATCTACCTGATTTACGATCACCACACCATGAAACTTTCACAGCGGCTGGTGGAAATCCAGCACGAATTTGTCATCAAGACCATCTGTTCCATGCACGTCCACCTCGACCATCACAACTGCATGGAGATTATCATCCTGAAGGGCAAGGTCTCGGAAATCCAGAAAATCGCCGACCACATCGTTAGCCTCAAGGGAGTAAAGTTAAGCAAAGTGAACCTGATGTCATCCAGCGACATAATTACCTAGAACCAATTTCGGTAAATCCTGCTCAATAGCCTCACTTACCACTTCCATCAATTCCTGCAGTTGTTCCAGTGAAATCGACAACGGCGGCATAATCACCAGCACATTTCCCAGCGGCCGCAGCAGCACCCCTTTAGCTCGCATCAATTCACACAACTGAGCACCGATCCGTCGTTCGCAGGCAAAGTCCGCTTTGCTGGCTTTGTCCGCCACCAGTTCAATCGCAGCCATCACACCCCGATTACGTACGTCACCAACATAATCCAGTTTCGCAATCCGTCCCAGCTGTTTTTCCAGCAGCTCGATTTTGCCCGCCAGATTCTCCAGCGTCTTTTCCTGCTCGAACACCCGCAAACAACCCAACGCCGCCGCACAACCCAAAGCGTTGCCCGTGTAGGTGTGCCCGTGATAGAACGTGGTCTCCAGATAAGGCTCCGCCAGGAACGCCTCGAAAATCCGCTCACTGGCCAACGTCGCCGCCACCGGTAGATACCCGCCGGTCAGTCCCTTAGCCAGACACATAATGTCCGGCCGCACCTCTTCCTGCTCGCACGCAAACATCGTGCCCGTCTTGCCGAAACCGGTCGCTACCTCGTCGGCAATCAACAGCACACCATGTTCTTTCGCCAGTTTCGCTACCCCCGCCAAAAATCCCTCCGGATGCATAATCAGCCCCGCCGCCCCCTGAACCAACGGCTCGACCACAACCGCCGCTACCTCATCGCCGTGCTCAGCCAGCAACTTATCCATCTCTTTCAGACAGTGCTCACGACACTGATCGGCACTCCCCTCAAACCGATAGGGGTGGGGGCTCTCCGAAAAAATAGATTTGAAGGTCAGCGGACCGAAAATGCGATGAAAAATCTCGATACCGCCGACACTGACGCTACCCATGGTGTCACCGTGATAAGACTGCTTCAAGGCGACAAATCGTGTCCTTTTCGCCTCGCCCAGATTACGCCAGTACTGAAAGGCGATTTTGATAGCAATTTCCACCGCCGTCGCACCGCTGTCCGAATAAAAAACCTTATCCAGGCCGTCCGGAGTAATCTCAACCAGCTGCTTAGCCAGTTCAATGCTCGGCCCCGACGCCAGCCCCAGCATCGTGCTGTGCGCGATCTTGCCCAGCTGTTCCTGAATCGCGGCGTTGATCACCGGATGATTGTGCCCGTGCACATTGCACCACAGCGACGAAACCCCGTCAATGTAGCGTCGCCCCTCGGTGTCGAACAGATAAACTCCTTCACCCCGCTCAATCACCAGCGGCTCACTATCAAGCCAAAGCTTCATCGGCGTAAAAGGGTGCCAAACGTATCGCTGATCCCATTGTTGCAGATTATTCATTTTGTCCTATTTTAAGAAAGAATCATTTTTTCTTGTCATTCCCGCGAAAGCGGGAATCCAGTCTTGAAAAACTTCATTTTCTGTAACCGTTCACAGAAATAAATAACTCTCTCTGATGTCACCGCCAAAAGTCCCTCTATCTGATAAACTAAACACAAAAACCCGCGTTTTCAGATTAATATTACGGTCGCTAGAGCCTTTTGGCGTTGGCGTCAACTCTCACCAAAAAGCCCCCAGCCGCCAGGCGGGGGACACTTGCCCTGAAAGGGCGAAATAATCCGCGTTCTCACCAAAAAGCCCCCAGCCGCCAGGCGGGGGAAACTTATCCTGAAAGGGCGAAATAATCCGCGTTCATCGGCGTCTATCGGCGGTTTCATCTTGATTACCGTGAACACTTACGAATCGCTCAAAAAGCTTCCTTGAATAAACTCTCGCTGAAATCAACCTTAATCGTTTTGGAGACTTCTGACGAAATCGACTTAACATTTCTGATAGTTTTGAATCGGTTATCGTCCGGCTGACTGATGACAACCGTATAAGAACCAGCCGTGAGCACTTTGGGGCTGAAACTGTTGCCCTTGATTCGCAGGGTGTAAACGATTTTCTCATTGGATTCATCAATAACCTGGACCACCGGATCGGTAGTACCCGCGATTTCCAGCGTCGGTAGAAACACATCAGTGGGCGGGTCGAAGTTGTCCAGTTGGTTGATAACGATCGGCCAGCCGGGGTATTGAACTGGATGAGAGTTTTCGTTCGCCCCAACCCGCGGCCAACATTCAATTGTAATGTCGCGGCTGTCTCGATTAAAACGGATCAGCCCGAAGCCGGTGGCACGGTCATAAAGGCTGGCAGGTTTCAAACCGGTAAAAACCGGATTCGATACCGCGTGCACAGTAATTTTGTTGCCGAAACCATCCTTGAAATCGCCGGTATATTTTGGCAAGCCGGTTTTGCGGTTGCCCCCGGGGGTGGGTGGGAACCACCGTCGAGGCCAAATATTCGAAACCGCCGGCACACAAAACGCGTAACCGGCATCATGCCAGTCATCGATACCGTACTGAATGGTGCTGCCCAGATGCTGATCGCCGGCAATGTGAAAGGCAAAACCACGCCGAATTTCCCGCAGGGCATTGTTCCGCGGCGTCTGAGGCCAACCATTAGAGTCCAGGTCCGCTACACATGTATCGTTCGGAGCGTATTCGCCGATCGGCATAATGCGCAGCCTGGGGGTGTTTTGGTCGCTGGTCTCGGTAGCAGGCAGCGTGGCAACGTTGGCGAAAATGGTTTGCGACAGTACCACCTTCATCCAGGCGTTATCCGACCAGTCCGCCGCCCAGTGGTTCAGAAAATCAAGCTGCCTTTCACCCAGCAATACCGCACCGTCAACGTCAGCCACAGTTTCGGCGTTAAAGTCCCGGTTCTGAGCCCAGCCGTTCCAGATTTTCCATTTGCCCAGCAATGGCTTGGGAGCCGACTTGAACTTTCGATCTTCCAGAACCGCAAAGCTGATGCCCCCGTAATTCAGATCCGTGTAATAAACACCGATTCCCTGCTGGACAGGCGTCGGATCGAACGGCGCCGGCAGATGACTGGTCTGGGTCCGCTCGACCATGTTAACCCAGTCGGGAGGCATTTTGTAACCGCCGCTGTCCTGGGCATTGGTACCGCCCAGGCCGTCCTTGGTGGCTTTCCCGCTGCAACCCCAGATATTGCCGTGATAAACATCGTGATCGTCAGGGATAGAAACGGTCGGCCGGTTCCGCATCAAATCCCGATAGCACCAGCCGAAAATGTACCACTTCCGCAGATAGTCCAGCGTAGCTTTATCGACGGGGCTCCGCTGCGCACCATAGCCGCCAATCCCTTCGTAAATCTGATCCCCACTGAAAAACAGCAGATCAGGATCTTGCAATTTCAATTGGGCGATAATGTCATTATTGGGAAAACCCAGATCATTGTTGCCGGTGAAGGCCGCTACGGTAATTTCATTTTTATCAATCGGCTCTTTACGAATTGTGCCGGTGAAAAAGGTTTGGCTAAAGCCCCCGTCGGCATCAGCCAGCGAATAAACCAGTCGATAAGGCCAATCCCGGCTGCCATCCCAGGCCGTAACCTCAAATGTAGCGGTCCGCGCCATAGGGTCGATAGCCGCCTGAGAAATCGGCTTCCAGTGCAGACCCTTTCTGACCTGCATTTCCAGATTCGCCGAACCGTTACCGATCGGTGCCATCTGGGCCGTTAGCCTGACCACGCCTCGGCTGAGCGTGTATTGAACAAAAAGCACCGGCCCATATGCCCGCTCCGGATAATGTGCGACCTTAGTCCCGTAAACACTCCAGTTTTTAAACCAGAACTTGACATTACTGTTGTTTTTGTCCCCGTGACAGACCAACGCCAGATTACCCGCCAATCTGCCGCACTTGATATCATCGCGGGAAATCCGCGCCAGTTCTTTGCCGGTTTTGTCCCGGACAGTCAGGGTTAACAGATAACCTTCCCCTGCAGGCCGCGCCGCCAGATGCAATTTCAACTTTTCAAAATCAGTGCTGATTTTTTCACTGGACCCGTCAGGCTTTCCAATAAAAAGTTGTCCATCGGTAGTAATGCCCACGTTAATTCCCCGCCCCCGAACCGCCGAATCACGGTAATCATTAAACCGCCCACGGGCACCGATTTTGAAACCCACCCATCCGGGCGCCAATTTCTCGCCGCCCTCCGACAAGCGACCGGTCTCTACCTCAACCGTGAAATCACCCGACGGATCCGGCTGATCCGCCTGCTTAGTCGCCGTGGATGAATCTTTCTTTTCCTGCGTCGCGGCCTTGCCAAGTTGAACCAGCTTGCCTAACTCGCTCAGCCGATCGAGCTGACTGAGCTTACCCAACTCACTGAGCAGGTCGGGCTGATTGTACAGTTCGTACGTCAGCAGATGAACATTGCGATCCTGCCCGCCAAAGAGACATTCCAGCCGACCGTTCGCAACCTGCCAGTCCTGCAGACGATTGGCCCAGTAGTCCGGACCCACCCACGTCCGCTCAACCGATTCGTGCCAACTGCTCTGAAACGTATTACCCTGGCTGCAACCGACATAAAAAAAGCTGCCCACCAGGACCAGACCCAACATTCTAATCTTCATAATTTCACCCTTCGATTTCATTGTTAACTACTGTCCTTCGACCTCTTGTTCTTTTTCTGCACGTTTTCATTTGTGATCGGTATACAACCGTTAATATTGGAATCAGCAAAACTGTGAACACTTACAAAATCGTGTGTTTTTAATGACCGACATATTTCGCGTACAGCGATCGGGCTTCGTCAATATTGTTGGTTCCTTTTACAATTGCTCGACTATCCGGAAAGATAGTAATCTCGCGTTCCGCCACCGTCAACCGCAGCAGAAAATCGTTAAAAATCACTGCCTCAGCCTTAGCCAACCGCTCAGCCAGTTCCGCCAGATCAATTTTCTGCCCCGACCGCCGCGGACGAATTTGCACCGAATTCCTGCCGCACAGGCTGATCGTTGACAGGCTCCCCTTACCCGACAAATACTCAAATTCATGCTCGCTACAGCAACTGCATCCCGTCTTTAGAGTTTTAGTATCCATCTGATGAAAACGGTTCTCCCACAGATCAAACGTAACAAAATTGCCATTCACCGCATCATCATTACCCGTCAGCAATTTCAACGCTTCGGCAAATTGAAACGCCGCCACCCACGCCACCGCCGGCGAAATCACCCCAGCCGTCTCGCACGTCTCCAGACTACCCGGATCCGGCGGACTGTCAATCAGGCAACGCAGGCAAGGCTTCCCGCCTGCCCGGATCACCATCGCCATTCCCGTCGAAGCCAGACAGGCTCCGTAAACCCACGCGATCGAGTGTTTCACCGCGACGTCGTTAATCAGAAACCTGGTCTGCAGATTGTCCGTGCCGTCCAGGATCAGATCAGCAGAATCCGTAAAATGTTCGATCGATTCATGATCGGCATTAGCCACCAGCGGAGTAATCTCCACCGCACTGTTAATCAGCCGCAGCTTACGGGCCGCCGCCTCAGCCTTGGGCAGATTCTCCGCGATGTCCTGCTCGTCAAAAAGACACTGACGCTGCAGGTTGTTCAACTCGATAAAATCCCGATCCACGATCTTCAGATGACCCACTCCCGCCCGCACCATCATATCCGCCAGGTACGAACCCAGCGCCCCGCACCCGATCAGCGTAACTCGGCTGCCGCTCAGCCGCTTCTGGCCCTCGCTGCCAATCGGCCCAAAAAACATCTGTCGCGTATATCGCTCAAAACCAGCAGTAGCGCTTTCAGATTGTTC
>DAOWAK010000019.1 GCA_030634605.1 Sedimentisphaerales bacterium | reverse complement strand
CTGGATTCCCGCCTGCGCGGGAATGACATAGTGTGGGACGTTATTTTGCTGGGCGTTCTTAACGGCCCCTTTTAGGGGCCTTCCTCATACCACCGGCTCTGCCGGTGGTCGCTGATTGGTTTTATTAAGCCATGAGTTTAATGACTAATGACGAAGCCCGAATGACGAATCAATGACGAAGTCCGAATGACGAAAGTTCGGGTGCAATTTTGTCATGAGATTTTAAGACTGGATGCCCGATCAAGCCGGGCATGACAAGTCAAATTGGTTGGTTTGAGATGTTTATTGCTGTGAATGGTTGACAAGAAGGGTGCGACGAAATGGTGATTGTTCCAAAGCGTCGGTTGGTTTGCTGGTTGGGGTTGTTGTTGGCGGTTCTGGTTCAGGCTGGGTGCAATCAGCCTGGGCAGCGAGAGTTTTCTGTCAATTACCATTATACAGAGACGGCGGATGGTCGTCGGTTGGCGTTGCGGCGTTATTTGCCGGAGAATCCGATGATGGATAAGGAGCCGGTGATTCTTTGTCACGGGCTGAGTTATAATCTGCTGTTCTGGGATTTGGCGGAAGAGGTTTCGCTGGCGCGGTATCTGGCAGGGGCTGGGTACGATGTCTGGTCGCTGTCGTTGCGGGGGAGCGCTCCGAGCAGTCAGCCGTTCGGCAGCGGCATGCGTAAGCTGGGGCATTTTAAGATTGATCCGGAAATGCTATCGTTGGGCCGGGAGCGCATGAAAGACCTCAACATGACCGACTGGTCGGTGGACGACCACATTCAACTTGATTTGCCGGCGGCGATCGAGTTTGTTGCTGAGCAGACCGGCCACGATAAGGTGCACTGGATTGGTCATTCGATGGGGGCGATGGTGATGTTTGCTTATCTGCAGGACAGGGAGAATGCAGATCATGTGAGGAGTTTTGTGGCGGTTTCGGGGCCGATGGCTATTTTTCATCCGCTGAATGAGCCGTTTACGTTTTTGCTGGAATCGGAGCCGACCATCGAGATAGGTTCGGCGTTTGTGGGCACCAGTGCACCGGCAGGGTTGGGAGCTATTTTTGGTGATATGGGTACGCCAACCGATAAGCTTTTTTACAACGGGCGGAATATTGAGGGGGGTGTTTTGCGGTCGCTGCAGTCTCAGGCGACGGAAGATATGGGTCCGAGTCAGTTTAAGCAGTTGATGAATATGGTCCGGACGGAGCGTTTTACGTCGTTGGATGAAAGCGTCGATTACACCGAGGGTTTGGAAAAAGTGACTACCCCGACATATTTTCTGGTGGGTACGGTGGACAACATGGCAACGCCGGGAGCGGTGCAGTATGCTTACCGGCAGATCAAGAGCAGCGATAAGCAGTTCAAGATGTTCGGCCGGGTGAACTCTCATGCTGACGACTACGGTCACGACGATATTATTATCGGTAAGCAAGCCCGTCAGGAAGTTTATCCGACAATTATACAGTGGCTGGGGCGATTTAGTTTGAAACCCGAGCAAAACGAGTTGATGTTGCAGCCGAGTTTACCTGAAAATTAATATGGATTATTTGTAAAATGAAGGAACATGCTTAAGCTTCGCAAAAGCATGCCACCCGTTATATTTGTTATTTGGAGAAACCATGCTCAAGAGTACTTGAGCATGCCACCCGATTAAAATTCATCCCAGGTATGAGATTATGGCTGACGCGAGTACGACAATAAAGCAGTTGAAAGATGCGGTGGCGGAATTTGAGCGGGAGCGGGACTGGCGGCAATTTCATTCGCCTAAGAACCTGGCGATGGGGATTGCAATCGAGACAGGTGAGCTGCTGGAGCATTTTCAGTGGATCAGTGGGGAAGAATCGTTTGAGGTGGTGCGGGATGCGGAGCAGATGAAGCAGGTCCGTCAGGAGATAGCGGATGTATTTTGTTATCTGCTTAATCTGTCGTTGGTGATGGGGGTTGATCTGAGCGATGCTTTTTGGGAGAAGTTGAAGATTAACGGTGCGAAATACCCGGCGGAGAAGTACCGCGGCAGATATAAGATTGACGAATGAACTGAAGACCGTTTTGTTTGAGTGATTAATAAGCGTTGAATGTGACTATTAATTTCACGGGGAAAAAGAATGAGTGCGAAAGAATACAGTAAACACCAACAGAAGGTTATCAAGCGATATTACGACAACCTGGATACCATCAAGCTGCAGAAATTGCAGGAGCTGGTAACGGATTTGTATCTGGCTAAGGACACTCCCAAGGAGGAAAAGCTTTGGGAGCGGGCGGAAAAAGCTATGGTTCATTTGAAGATCAAGCCTAAGATAGTTGAGCACATCATGGTCAAGCGCAGTGTGGAAGTGCTGGCTGAGAATCTGAAGGACTGGATGAGGACGTGATGTGCAGTTGGAGCTTGTTGGGCCCCAAAATCCTGTTTCGGGGATAGTCTTGCAAAAGCGGGACAATCGGCTAAAATGAGTTCTGGACCAGAAAACGAAGATGAAATTGGAGGATCAGGCAAGGATGGCCAAGCGTAAGAAAATTGATGTGCTGGACGTGATATCTGAAAACGCCCAGAATGTTCACGATACTATTATAAAAAACCGCAAGCCCAAGATGAGAATTCCGGTGCGGAGTTTGTCGAACGTGGCTTATAAAACCAAGCCGGGGCATTTTGTTCTTAAGGACGCGGTGAAGGAGCGGACGCTTACGGTTAACACGGTTAAAACTTTTGCCCAGACGCTGAAGATGATGTCGCTGAGCAAGGAGTTGGTAACCGAAGACAACATGGCTACCAAGCGGGAAGCCTATTACATCAGTAAGAACTGGGGGGACGCGGCTTTTAAGGAGCAGACTGAATCGGATACGGTTATCGAAGATATGGAAGCGATGTTCCGGCTGAACCGTGAGCAGTTGCGATTTGTGCCGGAGGAAAAGGGCGGAGATATAGCTGGTCGGTTGATTGTTATCGATCGGGACCTCAAAGGGGAAAAACTGGAAATCGACTGCACGAAATTCGGGTCGGGGGCGTACTCGATTCCTATTCACGTGGAGCATTTGCAGTTTCGCAGCAAAGCGAAGTTCATTCTGGCGATTGAGACGGCGGGTGCCTTTCAGCGTCTGTTGCAGTATGGTTACTGGGATGTGACCAAATGCATCATGGTCAGCATGGGCGGGGTGCCGACGCGAGCGTGCCGGCGGTTTATTCGGCGGCTAAGTGACAGTCTGAAGATTCCGGTTTATGCTTTTGTTGATGGCGATCCTTATGGGTATTTCAATATCTACCGAACTCTGAAAGTCGGTTCGGGCAATGCGGCTCATCTGAACGAATATTTTTGCGTTCCGCAGGCGCACTTTCTGGGTGTTACCCCTCAGGATGTGAAGGACTACAATCTGCCGACTCATCCGCTGAAGGAAGTGGACATCAAGCGGGCCAAGGATGCGTTGCGGAATGATCCGTTTGTTAAGCATCACAAGCCCTGGCAGGACGCGATTAACATGATGTTGAAATCGGGTGTTCGTGTGGAGCAGCAGGCATTTGCCAAGCATGGGCTGGATTTTGTGGTGAAGACGTACCTGCCGGCGAAGCTGAAAAAGACGGACAAATTCCTGCCCTGATTCCTGGTGGGTGACCGCTGTAAAAACTTATCTTAAAAGGGATTAAACGTTATTGTTTAAATTGTCGATTAACATTAAATGGCCAAAAATGACAAAAAAAATACCGATTTGTTAAGTCAATCCGCAGATACGGAGGATATTTCTCTGTCTGGTGAGAGCGGTGGTGAAGTGAAAACGGGGAAAAAGGGATTAAGTCGCTGGCTCTGGTTCGGGTGTGTTTCGCTGGTGGTGGCGGCATCGATGCAGAGCGCGACATTGACCATCGGGGGCAACGATACCTGGGTGGCGATGGCCTGTGGTCGTTATCAGCTGGGGCCGTGGTCGATGGAGGATCCGGGCCGGACGTGGCAGATGAAGCTGCTGGATAAATTCGGTGTGCACGTTACCTGGTGTGATCCGCTTAGCGCTACGAGCCGGCCTTATTATCCGGATGATAAGAAGAGCTTCGGCTGGGTGAACCAGAACTGGCTTACTCACGTCCTGTTTTACAAGATGAAGACGGCGTACGGGGGTGACGAGTTCGGGCCTCAAAAAGGTGAGTTCCTGATCGTTATCTATAAATTTGTCCAGGCGGTTCTGACGGGACTGTTTATTTACTGGGCGGCGCGGGTGCTGGGTGCTCATCCGTTGATCGCGGCGGGAACGGTGGCGTTCGGGATGTTGTTGAGCAGGTCGTTTATTGATTTGCGGCCTAACGTGAGTTCGATTTTGTTTGCCGCTATTATGATGGTGGTTCTGGCTTACTGGAAGAAGGGGCGTCCCTGGGCGATACTGTGGATGATTCCGGTTATGATGCTCTGGGGTAATGTTCACGGCGGATTCATCTATGCGATTATGATATTTGTTATTATGCTGAGCGCGAATCTGGTTCAGCAATTTTTTGAATCGGCTGAATTCTGGCCTGATCGTTTTTTTCGTCCCGGTGCTGTACGGCTCAAGGCGTTGGTGGCGGGATTGATTACGGTGGTTGTGGTTCCGGCATTTTTCAGTCCGTTCGGTTTGGAAAATCTGTTGCATCCGCTGTTGGTGGCGACGGGCAAGGAGGGTAAGCAATGGCGGGGAGTTTCGGAATGGCTGCCCATCTGGAACTGGGCGGGTTTTGGAAACGCTACGCCTTATATTGTCTATATCAGCCTGGGCGCTCTATTTTTACTGGTCTGGTGGATAGCTTTTCTGCCGAAACCAAAGTTGGCCCAAAGTCGTCGGCGCAGTCGAAAAAAAACCACTAGCGAGAGCTTTCCCTGGCCTACGATTGATCTGGCATTTCTGGGAGTGATGGGGATTACGTTGCTGATGTCTTTGCTTTCGCGGCGATTTATTTTCCTGGGCGGGGTGGTGCTGGCGCCATTTCTGGCGTTGATGGTTCAGGAAATTGTCAATATGTTACGAATCAAAAGGAGACATAGGCAGAATCTGCCGTTGGAACTTAAGCCGCTGCCGCGCAAGTTTGCCTTACCCGGTGCTTTGGCGGGTGTTTTGGTTACGGCGATAATGGGATGGGTATTTTACGGCAGCATCGACGATATTTATTATAAAAGAAGTGCCAAAAACATGAGTATGTTTCGCAAGATGGTGGGGATTGCCGATCAGCCTGTTAATGCGATAAAGTATTTCGATATGTTTAAGTTCAAGGGTGTTGTTTTTAACGAATGGACCCACGGCGGATTTGTTGCCTTTGGTCAAGCCCCCGATCCGAAAACTGGTGAGCCTCCCTGTAAGGTTTTTATGGATGGCCGCGCCCAGGCCGCTTATACACTGGAACATTACCTGTTATGGAGGGAATTGAGCGGGCAGGGGAATATGCTTGGTCAATCCCTGGCAGTTGCCAACAGGTTGCGGGCCGATATTGCAGTATTGCAGAGAGCGAAAACAAAAGATCAGATTAAGAAATTTCTGCTCAACAGGCAGATGCATTATGCGAGTTGGTTCAATGAACCCCCGGAATCCCCGAGATACCTGCTATGGCTCAGGAATCTAAATAAAGAAGAAATTTTATCTGTGCTTATACCTGCGGAAAAAGAAAATCGCCGTAAATTCGCACAGTACGAAAAATCAAACCTGCCTGAGATGTGGTTAGATGAGCTTGATGAGGAAAATATCAATGTGGTTCTGCTTGATAGTGTCTGGGGTAAAAGTGAAAGAATCATTGCCCTATTCAGGCACTCCGATCGGTGGGTTTCAGTCTATCCGGGCAGGTATTACATTTTGCTGCGGCGGGATCATGAGCTTAATAAGGAGTCCTTTGAGCTTATCAAGAAATATAATGCCATGCGTGCCCTGGAGAGAGTGAAGAATAATAAAACCAAAAAAGATTAATTCTTAACAGGTTGCATACCGTTGATAATGACGCAAAACAAGCCATTTAGTATTTCAGTTTTCTTTCCCTGTCATAACGAGCAGGATAATGTCAAGAGGGTTGTGGAGCAGGCTCTGGAGGTGTTGGGCGGGATAAGCGACGATTTTGAAATTATAATTGTTAATGACGGCAGCGTTGATCGGACCGGCGAGATTGCCGAAGAGTTGGCGAGTGAAAACTCGGCGGTCAGTGTAATTCATCATTCGATTAATCAGGGCTATGGTGGGGCATTGCAGAGCGGTTTCCGGGCGGCTAGCAAGGAATGGGTTTTTTACACTGATGGTGACGGTCAGTTTGATCTGGGGGAGCTGTCGGGTTTGGTGGAGCTGACCGATGAGGCGGACATTGTAACCTGTTATCGTATCGACCGGAAGGATTCGTGGATTCGCAAGCTGAATGCCTGGGCGTGGTGCAAGCTGGTGAATTTTCTGTTCAATCTGAAAATCAGGGACATCGATTGCGCGTTCAAGCTTTACCGCCGCGAAATTTTTGACAATATCGAGATGCACAGCCAGGGGGCATTGATCGATACCGAGATTCTGGCCCGGGCCAAGCGAGCCGGGTACAGCATGATACAGCGGGGTGTTCATCACTATCCCCGGACGGCTGGTGAGCCAAGCGGGGCCAATTTGAAGGTTATCCTTCGGGCTTTTGGCGAGTTGTTCAAGCTGAGAAAAAAAATCCTTTCCGAAAAAGCTGAATAATATACCGATCACAAATAAAAACACCATGTTGCTCAATTTGTAAATCTAAGCTTGTCCTCGACCCGATCGAGGATCTGACCGCCCTGATCCAGACCCCACGGAAGTGGGCTGCCCGGCATTATGATACCCATTGGGTATATATACCGACAACGATTGAATTTTCGCTTACACGGCTCTACGTGTCCCGGTTCGCGGTGCCACAAACCCATTGTAAGCAATAGCTTGCAATTCGTGTTATCGGGAATTTTTACCTAGTTTGAGTATAAAACTATAGTAAGTGTTCACAATAACCAAGATGAAACCGCCGATGCACGCCGATGCGAGAATAAAGCCAAAACGACTCTACCCACAAATACATTCTTGACAAACTACCAGCCGGTTAAGAGAAATGCCGGAGAATTACGAAATTAGTCAGTTTGCTGGGAGCGGCGGAGGCGTTCCTGGGCGAATTTGGCGGGTAGGCTGTTGGGGCGCAGGGTGATGATTTTTTGTAGGTATTCCTGGCAGCGGCTGAGGAGTAGTTCGCGGTCGCCCTGGTGTTCGCTACGGTTGCGTTTTTCGAGCAGGGTCTGGGCCAGTTCGAGCATGGCTTGAACGCCGCCGTCGCGGTCGGGGTAGCGGCGGGTTAAGTCCGTCAGCAGAGTGATTTTTTTTTCGGGATCGGTAATCTGCGCAACTTGAGCTAGTTCGATGTTGTCGATGAGGGGATCAGGTTGAGGGGAATTCTGCAAAAGTTGTTGCAGATTTTTTTCATAATCGGGTTGGCGGAGGTCCAGGCGGACGAACTGGGCCAGGCGTTTGTCGTGGGCAAAATGGCCGGTGCGGTTTTCCTGGTCGATGAGCATGAGCGTGGCGGCGATACGCATCTGTAAATTAGACAACTGTTCCAATGAAAGGGCCTGGGTTGGTTCGCGGAAGATTTCGCTGAGCCAACTTTTGCCGTTGCGGGTGGGGTCGTCGGGTTTGCGCTGTTGTGAAAGATGTTCTTCGCAAAGTTGCTGGGCGTCGAGCAATAATTTTTGGGCCTGGTCGAACTGGAAAGATTCGGTGGGGGTTTGGGGGATGGTCCCGGCGAGCAGGTGGGCCAGTCGCCAGCGGGCTTCAATGCTCCAGGAGGATTTGTCGAATTTGCTGAGCAGTTCGTTCCAGAAAGGTTGGGATTGGCTCGAAGGCAGGTCGTAGTGGAAACGTAAGAGGTTTTCATTGAGCAGGGCCCGGCGGTCTGTTTGGCAGTCGGTGAGCATGGCCTGGTAGTAAAGGGCATCGGCAACCCGCTGGTCGTTGGGATAGCGTTGGTTGAAATTTCTAATCTGGTCGATCGCTTTAGTTCGGGATATGACAAAAGCAGCGGCGCGTTCCTCGGCGGGGTTGAGGTAGTATTGTTTTGCCGGGAGTTCCGGATCCTGCAAAAAGATGTCGCTGAAAGCTTCATGCCATTCCAACAACAAACCATCTTTGGTGAATTGGGTATTGTAGTTAGGATCTTTTCTGAGAATTTCGGCTAACTCTTTTTCGACGGCAATCATTATGGATTCGGTATCGAGAGCTTTCAGTTGGGCGGGGCTGTAGCGAAAGACGTCGGCCTGGAAATCGCGTTCGTTCATGCCGATGCTGAAGTGAAACAGCAAAACGGTGCCGGCCAGGAAGATTCCAAAAGTGGGGGTGAGCACTCCGGGTCGATAGCGGACAAAATGACCGATAGTGATAACCGTTCCGATCAGGACCACACCTACCAGAAATGCCAAAATCCAGGGCGCGTAAAGTACGGCCCAGCGTAGAACGTGTTGTTCGGGATTGGCGCCGCTGAAAATTACCCAGTATAGAATTTCGGGGAGCAGACAGAGAATGGCGGCGATGAATTTCGATTTGAAGCGCATGAATTCCATGCCGGCAGCGGCGGAGCTGACCAGCACGCACAGGCTGAGCACATAATTGTGTCCCAGAAAATAGACCGCCAATACAAAAGGAAGGGCGTACCAGAAGTTGTAAAGTTGCGCGGTAAGAATGGGGACCGCACAGAGTAGGGCCATGATGATACCGGCGACGATGATATAGCTGGGATACTCGAAAATGTTCAGCGGCGAAAGCAATTGTTCGATTAGGCTGTGGCTGGTGTGGGTGTATTGGTCGTCAATCCAGTAGCCGCTGTTGAGGCGGAGATAGAACATGTTTACCAGGCAATACAGGAACAGATTCCCCACCCAGAAAAACATTCGCTGTCGTTGTGGAAAACTAATCGTCGGCCCGTTGGTAAACAGGCGGTTAATTAAGTTTTTAATATTTATACTCAAACCAGACTTAAATTCCTGATAGTTTAAATTATAAGCTGTCGCTTACAATGGGTTTGCTGCACTGCGAACCGAGAAATTTCAAGCGTTATTGGTATTAAGCCATTTAAGGGAAAACAGAGTTCGCCGGAGACTGAACCGCATTTACCAGCAGGACAATTAAGCCGTGCTGGTCAGGCGTTATCGGATTTCCTGCGGGCCAGATATAACTGAACCGCGCCCCAGTTAAGGGGCTTCACACGAACCGCTTCAAAACCATTTTTGTTTAGTTTACTGCAAAACTGATCTGACGTATCAAAACTCCGCACGGATTCGGGCAGGTATCGATACGCGCCGCCACGGTCAGAGGCTATGATACTGCCAATGACGGGTAATACAAGCCGAAAATACGCCTGATAAGCCCAGCTGAGCAGTCGGTTCCTGGGCATGGCGAATTCCAGAATGATAAGTTTGCCTGCGGGCTTTAAAACGCGGTAGATTTCTTTTAAACCGGCGTTCAAGTCCTGTAGATTCCGCAGTCCGAACACGCAACTGACGCAGTCGAATTGATTATCGGGAAGATCTAACCGGGTGGCGTCCTGACGTAACCATTTGATACTAATGTCCTTATATCGGTTTTTGGTGTTCCGGGCTAAAAGTTCGGCGGTTTTATCCCGGGCCAGATCCAGCATATTTTGGGCGAAATCAACGCCGGTGACGGATTTCAGGTCCGGTTGGGCCATGATGAATTCCAAAGCCATATCGCCGGTACCGCAGCAGAGATCGAGGATTTCGTGTCCGGGCTGGATATGGGCCTGCTGTACCGCTCGTTTTCGCCAGTGGCGGTCCTGGTTGAGGCTGAGCAGGTGATTTAGGCGGTCGTAAGTGCCGGCGATGCCGTCGAACATCTCACGCACCCGCTGTGATTTGTCGCTAAGCCGGTGGGGATTCTTCAGCTCGTCTCTGGTCCATCTTT
>DAOWAK010000165.1 GCA_030634605.1 Sedimentisphaerales bacterium | reverse complement strand
TTTGTCCGAGCGAGGACGAGGCCGGCAAGGAAGGAAAACGCAGGCCTATTCGTTATAGTCCGAGTTTTCCTGACGCCGCCGGCCGATGCCGCAGCCGGACAAAATGGAAGATAATTTTTTTACACGTCCTTAGGTCAGTTTTTTCAGCAGGTTTCAGGAATCCATCAATTCCCGAATTCTAATCTTCATTTCCGCGTAAATTCGCAGCCCGCACTGGCGATAAACCTCCTGGTCCATGCCAATCGGGTCAGCTATATCACCGTTTTTACTCAACAAACGAACCCTTTGGTCCTCTTTGGGCAGCATATTCACTGCCGAACGCACATGTCCTGTGGCCATGGCGAACACATAATCCGCCTGCCGGAGTAATTTGGGCGTCAAAAACTGAGCTTTATGGCCGCTGATATCAACACCCATCTTGCGACAGGTCTGAGCCGATTCGAATGTGACCGGCGCTCCATCACAGGCCATTACGCCCGCAGATATGACTTTATAACCTTTTTCGGCCAAATCGTCAACCGAACAGCCCAACTTCTCGCTGATCATCTTTTTACAGAAGCCCTCCGCCATCGGACTGCGACAGGTGTTGCCGGTGCAGACGAACAGGATGCAAACCGAACGCATTCTGCCTATCGTGTCCTGATCCAGAACACCGGGGCGGAGGATTTCGAACTTTTCTGAGCTGATTTTGACCACGGTAGAGGTTTTGGCGAACCTGGTGGGGCCGTCGTCGATGAGCAGATCGAATTTGCCGTCGAGCTGCTCCAGCACATCATCGGCACAAGTCGGCGGAGCCTGCCCGGTGAGGTTGGCACTGGGAGCGACAACCGGCCCGCCAGCGGCGTTTAGGAGCTGACGAGCTGACTCATTATCCGGTAAACGTATGCCAATACTATCGTTATGATAGAGCGCCTCGAATTGTTCTGCTGAAATATTTTGCTTAATCTGCTCAATCTGGTGCTGATCGAGATCAAAAACCGCGGTCATCGGCCCGGGCCAGGCTTTTTTCAGCAGGGTTTTATCCAGCAGCGACAGGCCGGGGACGTATTTGTCAAGCTGTTGCTTATCGCCGATGTGTAACGTAAATGGTTTATTGACAGGCCTTTGCTTAATTTTTTCCAGTTTTTCCATGGCAGCGGTGATGTCTGTCCGTCCCGCCAATCCATAAACGGTTTCCGTGGGAAAACCCACCAATCCACCGGCATCGAGCACAGCGCAGCCCCGGCTGACAGCAAGATCGAGGTCTTTCGGTGATGTAATTTTGATTATCTCGGTTTTCATCTAAATCGTTATTTTACCGGAATTAAGCAGCTATAAAATAAATAATATCGAGCAGTCAATTCGTATAAACGTTTATAGGGTAAATGTTTGCGTTTGTCAAGCCGCCCTGTTGGCTACTTGACCGAATCGGGGCAGCTTCATACAATGGCGGTACTGTGAAAATTGCGGCGGTTATTTTTGATCTCGATGGTACCATAACCCAGCCAAGCCTGGATTTCGATAAAATTCGCGCCGAAATCGGTGATATCGACGGGCCGATTCTCGAAGCTATGCAAAAAATGTCGCCTGAGGATTACGATCGGGCGGAGAAAATTCTCCATCGGCACGAATTTATAGCAGCTGAGCATTCCCAGTTGAATCCGGGTGCCAAGGAACTGCTCGATCAACTGCGTCAGGAAAATCGACAGCTGGGACTGGTAACCCGTAACCACGCCGACAGTGTTGACCGGGTGTGCAGGATTCACGACATTGCCTTTGACGGGGTGGTTACCCGCGATGACGGACCCGCCAAGCCGGACCCGTTTCCGGTTAACCGGGCTTGTGAACTGTTGGAGGTGGAGCCGAGCCGATCGATTGTGGTGGGCGATTACCTGTTCGACCTGGTCAGCGGCCGCCGGGCCGGCGCCCAGACCGTTTTGCTCAGCATCCAGGAATCCTACAGCGACTTTGCCCGCGAGGCGGACTACATAATCGATGAGCTTTGTGAACTGCCCAAGGTGATTGCCACGATAGAAAACGGCAATCAGAAAAATGAATAACTTATTTTTTGGATAAAATACCGAAATTCCGTTTTGCGGACCGGTTTTTTAGCCGAGACAGGAAAAAATGCTGAAACTTGCCCTGGCAAACCTGACCCACAGAAAAGTTCGCAGCGTCCTGAGTGTTCTGGCGGTGGCGATTGCGATTACGCTGCTGCTGGTTCTGGTGGGGCTTTCCCGCGGCACCCTGAACGAGGTCTCCAACCGCATGCAGAGTGTGCAGGCCGAAATCATTGTTCGGGACAAGCACTTCGATCTGGGCAGCATGTCGGGCGGCAAGCTCTGGGAAAAGGAAATCGCCGACATCAACCGAATCCGGATCGATGACACCCAGGCGGTCGAACATGTGATGGCGGTTTTTCTGGGGCGGATGAAGCTGGCTGGTTTGTCGCAAAATGTTTTTGGTGTGCATCCGGCGGATTTTGTTTTTTTCGCCGGTTCGCGCCGTCTGATTGAAGGCGAGATTTTTGACGACCTCAGTTCACCTGCAGTAGCTCTGGCTTGGGCCGAAGCGAACAGCAATCGTAAAATTGTTCCGGACGGTGTTTCGCCCACTGGCAATCCACCAAATTATCTGCCGCTGATTATCGATCAGCGTCTGGCGTCCGCTTCGGGATTGTCGGTCGGCGATCCGGTAAGTTACGGTGACAGCCCTGCCTTGATCGTGGCAGTGGTGGAAACCGGAGTGGCGGGGCGGGTTTTCGCGCCGATCAACATGCTCCGCGGGGCCAATGGTGTTGCCGCTCAGACCGCGCACATGTTTTTCGTCAAAGCCAACCCCAGCCTGAACACCGATCAATTGCAGAAACTTTGTGAACAGATTCATGACAACACCCGGCGCGACGCGACGCTGGTGGCAAATTACGGCCAGGTCATCGCCGAGAATTTTCGCAACCTGACAATTTTCATGAACCTGGTCAGTATCATCGCGCTAGTAATTTGTTTTTTGTTTATCCTGGTGACCATTTACACCATCGTGCTGGAACGCGGCAAAGAAATCGCTATCCTGCAAAGCCTCGGTGCCAGCCGACTGCGCGTGTTGGGCCAGACCGTTCAGGAGTCGCTGATCATCTGTTCGGCGGGAACCGCCCTGGGGATTATTTTTACTTTTGTGGTTCGCTATCTGATCGAAACCTTACAGCCGTTGATGACTATTGAAGTTCGAATTTCCTGGATACTCATCGCTGTGCTGGTCGGAATCGGCGGCGGGATCCTCAGCGCTTTGTATCCCGGCTACATCGCCTTAAGCCGCGACCCGGTTGAAACGCTGAGTTTTGAATAAAAAACATTTTTTGACCGCCGATAAACGCAGATGAACACAGATAAATACAGATTAGAATTAGATAAAATAACCGAAAGAATCATCGGTTGCGCTTATACTGTGGCTAATACCATGGGCAGTGGATTTCTGGAAAAAGTTTACGAAAATGCTCTTACACATGAGTTATGCAAGGCAGGATTGGAAGTTACTCAGCAATCTTCGATTCAAGTACGTTACGACACCATTGTTGCTGGTGAATACACCGCTGATTTACTGGTAAACGATAGTGTCATTATTGAGCTCAAGACAGTTAAAGATTTGGATAGCATTCACATGGCTCAATGTCTAAATTATTTGAAGGCCACTAAAAGGAAAATTTGTTTGTTAATCAATTTCGGCAAGCCAAAAATAGATATAAAACGAATTGTCAATAATTACTGACTTATCCATAATGAGTACAAAATCACAGATACATCTTCTTAATCAGCGTTTATCGGCGTGCATCGGCGGTTTCATTAATGATTTACTAATCGCTGTTTCATTAAGGATTTCAAATTAATGAATGATATTTTGATAAAAACTGAAAAGCTCTGCAAAACTTTTCATCATGACGGCATTGAAACTCCGGTGCTTTTCGATGTGGATATGCAGGTACGCCAGGGTGAGTTTGTTGCGGTGATGGGCCCCAGCGGCTGCGGCAAGAGTACCCTCATGCATATTCTGGGTTTGATGCTGAGTCCTTCCGGCGGTGACATTGTTATCGACGGCTGCAGCGTAGCTGGTCTCAACGAAGCGGCTCGGGCCAAAATACGTCGTGAAAAAATCGGCTTCGTGTTCCAGCGTTTTAATCTGTTGCCCACCATAAGCGGCTACGATAATATCGCCGTGGCAGAACGAATTCGCGGCAACGCGGTGGATGGCCAGATCGACGACGGGGGAGGGACGTTTACGGGCACGCCGGGCCTGCTGATCGAGCATGCGGCGGACGTCATCCGCCACCTGATCCAAGTCCATGGCGGACTTACGACCGTAGCCATCGATCTGCCGTC
>DAOWAK010000207.1 GCA_030634605.1 Sedimentisphaerales bacterium | reverse complement strand
GATGGCGACGATGTTGTCCAATTTGGCGAGGCGGGCGATGGTTTCGGGGGCGGTGTTGACGGCACAGCGGCCGGGGATGTTGTAGAGCACCACAGGCAGGTCAACATTCTGGGCGATGGCGGCGAAGTGTTGATAGAGACCTTCCTGGGTGGGTTTGTTGTAGTAAGGATTGACCTGCAGGGTGGCGTCGGCGCCGATTTTTTTGGCGAAACTGGTCAGTTCAAGGGCTTCGGCGGTGCTGTTGGAACCGGCGCCGGCGATGACGGGGACGCGGTTGGCGACTTCCTTGACGACGGTTTCGATGACCTGTTTCTGTTCGTCGTGGGTGAGGGTGGGGCATTCGCCGGTGGTGCCGACGGGAACAATGCCGTCGATGCCGTTTTCTATCTGGAAAGCGACGAGCTTTTTGAGGGTGTCGAAATCAACCTGACCATTTTTGAACGGTGTTACTAAAGCAACCAAACTACCGGAAAACATTTTTAAGCTCCTGTAAAAAGAAGTTTTATTGATATCAGTTTTTCAATGGCCGGGCGGTTTTCAATGGCCGCCCAGGCAGGCAAGCTATTTTACTATTCGTTGAGGAATTGTCCACTGAATTTGTCGATCAGTTTGATCATTTCGGCGGTGGCTTGGCGGATGCCGACGAAAACCGAGCGGGCGATGATGCTGTGTCCGATGTTGAACTCGGATAGGCCCTCAATTTGGGCGACGGGGCCGATGTTGCGGTAGTTGAGCCCGTGACCGGCGTGGACAATCAGACCGTGCTGCCAGCCGAGGTCGCGGCCTTTTTCCAGGTCGCGGAGGCATTTGGCGATTTTCTGGTCGCTACGGGCGTTGGCGTACATGCCGGTGTGGAGTTCGATGGCGTCGCAGCCGGCGTCGGCGGCGGCTGTAATTTGTTTGGGGTCAGGTGTAACGAAAGCGGAGACCCCGATGCCGGCTTTGTGGAGGCGTTGGGTGACGCTTTTGAGGCGGATTTTTTGTTTGACACAATCGAGGCCGCCTTCGGTGGTGAGTTCGCGGCGTTTTTCGGGGACGAGGGTGGCGAGTTTTGGTTTGAGTTTTACGGCGAAGCGAACCACAGGCTCGGCCATGGCCATTTCGAAGTTGAGCATGACGCCGGCGGTTTGTCTGACAATTTCGACGTCGCGTTTCTGGATATGGCGGAGGTCCTCGCGCAGGTGCATGGTGATGCCGTTGGCACCGGCGAGTTCGCATTCGACGGCGGCCCAGACGGGGTTGGGTTCGTCAACCATTCGAGCCTGACGGATGGTTGCGACGTGATCGATGTTGACATTCAGCATAGCCATGATTTGTTCCTTTCCTGTGCGCCAATAAATAAAAGCCAGGTGTTATGATTTTTTACCGGAGGCGGAAATGTCCTCCAGGTGTTCGGGTTTCCACTGGTGCCGGTTGATTACTTCAATGATGCGCTCGGCCAGTTCCATGGCGGCAACGGCGTCTTCGGCGGAAACCTGGGGGCGGGAGCCTTCTATAACCGCCTGGACAAAAGCTTCCTGTTCGAGTTCGAGGGATTCGCGGTCATCGATGTCGAGCATCTCGACGTTGACCAGGTCGGACCAGTTGGTGTTTTCGATATCGATCTGGCCGTCTCCCTGTTGTTGCTTGCGGAGGAACTGGACCATGTCGATGTTGGCGGTTTTGCTAATCATCAGGCCGGCTTTTTTGAGGTAGTCGAGGGAGAGGTAAGCCTGGCCGCTGAAGATTCTGATTTTTCTTTCCGTTTTCAGAGCGAGTCGTGAAGCAGTAAGGTTGGCGACGCAGCCGTTTTCGAAGGTCAGGCGAACGTTGGCGATGTCTTCGTGCTGGCCGAGCACGTTAACACCGACGGCCTGGACGTCCTTAACGGGGCTGTCAGCGAGTGAGAGCATGATGTCGATGTCGTGAATCATCAGATCGAGAACAACACCAACGTCGGTGGAGCGGAAAGTGTAGGGTGAGATTCGCTGCGATTCCATGAACTGCGGTTCGATGTGAAGCCGATGCATAGCCTGAACGACGGGATTAAAGCGTTCGGAATAACCCACCTGCAAAATGCAGTTGTTTTTGCCGGCCAATTCGAGCATGTGGCGGGCTTCGGGCAGGGTCATGGCCAGGGGTTTTTCGACCAGGACGGGGATGGAGTTGCTGAGGAAGGGTTCGGCGATTTGAGCGTGATTTTCGGTAGGAACGGCAATGGTTACGGCATCCACTTTGTCGGTGAGTTCGTTGTGGTCGGAGAAAACTTCGCAACCATATTCGTTAGCCAATTCCTGAGCTTTTTCTTTATCGGTATCGACGATGCCGACCAGATTGACCTGGTCCATCTGGCTGTAGATACGCGTGTGGAGGCGGCCCATTTTTCCGGCGCCGATTACGGCTGTTTTTAATTTTTCCACAATAATATTTCCCTTTTATTCTTTGTTTCGCAACTCGGCGGGCTTGCGGAAGCGGCGATTTTTTCGGTCGTCCTGACGGGCGGTTTCCTGATAGCGTCCGAATCTGCCGGAGCAACTGCGGCGCATGAATTCGCAAAGATAGATGACGTGGCTGTTGAGGTTAGCTGAGGCCTGGAGCTGGTCAAGTTGTTCGGTCATGGTGTTGCCTTTGCGGAAGAGCATTTTGTAAGTCTCTTTCAGAGCAGCGATGTCGCCGGGAGTGAAGTTGTGGCGTTTGAGTCCTTCTTCGTTGAGGGCGCGAACTTCGTTGGGTTCGCCGGAAAATTTTACGAATGGGGGCACGTCGCGATGAACGGGAGTCATGCCGGCAATGTAACAGAATTTGCCGACGGTTACAAAATGATGGATGCCGATGAGGGCGGAAATAACGGCGCCTTCTTCGATGGTTACGTGTCCGGCGAGCAGGGACTGGTTACCCAGGAGGATTTTGTCGGCCAGGATGCAGTCGTGAGCGACATGGGCGCCGCACATGAGTAGATTGTTGCTGCCGATGGAGGTAATTCCGCCGCCCAGTTCGGTGCCGCGGTGAATGGTGCAGTTTTCGCGGATGACGTTGCTGGCGCCGATAATGGTTTCGGTGGGGCTGCCATCGTATTTAAGGTCCTGGGGAGCGACACCGACTACCACGTTTTGGTAGAAGATGTTATTGGGGCCGATACGGGTGATGCCATCGATGGTGACGCTGTTGATGAGGTTGCAGCCGTCGCCGATGACGACGTCGGGTCCGATCACGCAAAAGGGGCCGATAGTGACATCTGCGCCGATTTTCGCGGCGGGATCTACAGAAGCTAAATGTGAGATTTTTGACATTAATAATTCCAAAGAAGAAAAAAAGATTATTACCGGAATAATTCGACCGAGATCAGGAAGTGCGATGTCCGGTTCATCGTCGCGTCCTCCCATGACTTGACCAACCTGAAATACCGCGACTCCTTTTCCCGCGACCTGCTCTACCACCTGATGGTCAATTCCATCCGGATTCCCCCCCTGCGGGACAGACCGGATGATCTTCCCCTGATGGTCAACTATTTCCTGGAAATGGAGGTCAAGATGACGGACAAACAGGTGACCGGTTGTTCCGACGATCTTCTGGATCTTCTTCGACCTTACCGATTTCCGGGAAATCTGCAGGAACTGCAGGAACTCATCGCAAGCGCCGTCGCCAATTCCAAGTCCGATATGATTTGCATTGACTCCCTAGCCCAGTATACGCGGGAAAAAATGGCCCTGGGCGCGTTCAAGAACGACTTCACGCCCCGGAATCTGCAGCATGTGATACTGGATCAGGTGCTGGAAACGGTCGGGTATT
>DAOWAK010000222.1 GCA_030634605.1 Sedimentisphaerales bacterium | reverse complement strand
TTTAATGTTTTCGCGGGCGATAATCTTGCCGCCGATGGCCACCTGCAGAGGAATTTCAAACTGGTGGCGGGGAATCGCCCGGCGAAGTCGAATGAGTAATTTTCGGCCGCGGGCTTCGGAATTTTCGCGGTGGACGATGAGGGACAAGGCGTCAACAGGAACTTTGTTGATGAGGATGTCAATTTTTGCCAGATTGCTGGGTTCAAAACCGATGAGTTCATAATCCATGGTGGCGTAGCCTCGACTGATGCCCTTGAGAACGTCGTAAAAATCATAAACGATTTCTGCCAAAGGGGCTTTGAATTCGAGCATAACGCGTGTGGTGCTGATATAGTCGGTTTTGATTAGTTTGCAGCGGCGCTGATCGGCAAGTTCCATGATCGGGCCAATCGATTCGGTGGGGATGAGGATTTCCAGTCGAACGAACGGTTCCCGCCACTGCTCGATTTCGGTAACGTCGGGCAGCTGGCTGGGTGAATCGATGCGCAAGGTTTCGCCAGCCGTGGTAACCACTTCGTAACTGACGGTGGGAGCGGTCTGAACAACAGTAATATCGTTTTCGCGTTCGAGTCGTTCCTGAACAATTTCCATGTGCAGCAGCCCCAGAAATCCACAACGGAAACCAAAACCCAATGCGGGAGAACTCTGGGGGATAAATGTAAAGCTCGCATCGTTGAGCTGGAGTTTGTCGAAAGCCAGGCGAAGTTTGTTAAACTCGGTGGTTGAAGCCGGATAAAAGTCAGAAAAAACCATCTGGGTGGGCGGCTGGTAACCGGGCAGCGGTTTTGCGGTGGGATGAAGCTCGTCGGTAATGGTGTCGCCGATGGTCACGTCCGTAAGCCGGCGAATACTGGCGATAACGTAGCCGACTTCACCGGCTCTGAGCCGGGAAACTTTTTTCATTTCCGGAGTGAATTTGCCCAGCTCGGTTATTTGGTAGCTGCGGTTGGTGCCCAGCATACGAATCTTCTGGTTGGCTTGGAGGCTGCCGGCAAAAATTCGCACATAACAGATAACACCGCGGTATTCATCGTAATGACTGTCAAAAACCAACGCCGCAGCGGGTTGATCGATATTGTCCTGCGGCGGAGGCAGCAGCGTTACAATGGCATCGAGCAATTCATCAATGCCGATACCGGATTTGGCGCTAATGTTGAAGCATTCGTTTTTGTTGATGCCGAGAACGTGTTCGATCTCTTCCGCCACCACGTCCGGCTGAGCCGCAGGCAGGTCAACCTTGTTAATGACGGGGATAATTTCCAGACCGTTCTCAATTGCCAGGTAAGCGTTGGCAACGGTCTGGGCCTCGACACCCTGGGTGGCATCAACCACCAACAGCGCACCCTCGCAGGCGGTCATCGCCCGGGAGACTTCGTAATGGAAGTCCACGTGGCCGGGGGTGTCGATCAGGTTGAGCATGTAATCGCGACCGTCGGCTTTGTAGTTCATGGTAACGGCCGAAGCTTTGATGGTGATGCCGCGTTCACGCTCAAGGTCCATGCTGTCAAGGATCTGGTCACGGAACTGACGCTGGCTTACGGCATTGGTCATCTGAAGGAATCGATCCGCCAGGGTGCTTTTGCCGTGGTCAATGTGTGCTACGATGGAAAAATTTCTAATGTTTTCGGTTGTCATCTATAATGCTTCTTGCTGGTTTTGCGTAACCATCTTAAAAATCAATCATTTTCGGAAACCTAGTATTATAGCAAAATCTCAGAAAATTTCAACTAAGCGTTTTGACCGATGTATTGCAGCAGGATTAGTCCGGTAACCTCGGCAAAGAATCGCTTTTAACGTGTTTGAGGGGCTATAAATTAAAGACCGGCAAAATCGCAAAGGATGGAATCGGCGACGGGGCGGGCCTGGTCGGTAAGGGCGATGGATTTTTCGTCGATTTTCAGCAAACCAAGGCCGCTGTAACGTTCGATGGGATCCGCGAAAATCTCCAGGGCATCGCAGCCGGTCTGGCGGGTAAATAACTCCAGGTCAATGCCGCGGACCAGACGCAGCATCAACACCGCAGTTTCGCAGGCGACATCCTGTTTGTCGCAGTTGTGCCGCTGAACGACCGGTGACTTCTCAGCTTCGATAGCTGCAATATAAGCGTCAACGTCAGCAAGGTTTTGAAAACGGCAGTGGTTATAATAAGAAGCCGCTGCCGGACCGATACCGATCCAGGGCTGATTGTTCCAGTAAGTCAGATTGTGTCGGCACAAAAATTCGCTCTGAGCGAAATTCGAGATTTCATATTGCGCCAGACCGGCCTGCCCGAGAAGCTTAATTGCTAATTCGTACATAGCTCGATCGGTCTGCTCACCGACCAGAGAGAACTCACCTTTTTTCAGACGCTCAGCGAACGGAGTGTTTTTCTCGATGGTAAGGCAGTAAGCGGAAACGTGCTGAGGTTCAAGAGCCAACGCCTGCTCGAGACTGTTTCGCCATGTGTTCTCAGTCGAGTTAGGGCTGGCGAAAATCAAGTCCAGGTTGATGTTGTCAAAGCCGGCGACTCGGGCTGACTTAACCAGCCCGACAATGTCGGCAGGGCAATAAGATCGGCCCAGGAAATCCAACTCAGCCTGATTGAAAGACTGGGCTCCCACGGAAAGCCGATTAACACCCAGTTGGCGCAACCGTTCCAGGCGCTTTCCATTAATCTGCGCCGGATTTACCTCCATGGTAAACTCCAGTGAATCAGAAGATTTAAAGTTAGTAAATCTCTGGGTAAGCTGTTCCACCAGCCGCTCCAGTTGATCCCGGCCCAGACAACTGGGACTGCCCCCGCCGACATAAATCGTCTGGACCGAATCCAGCCACTCGTAACGATCCAGCTCCTTGACCAGAGCGGCCAGGAATCGATCGGTATCGCTACTGCCAACTGCGACCGAATAAAAGTCGCAATAAGGACACTTGGCAACACAAAATGGAATGTGTACGTACAAACCCGTCGGCAGTCCGGCTCCAATGAATCTCTTTTTCATAATATCCAAGAATACACATTTTGGGCCGTTGTTCAAGGTGTTGATATTGAGAACCGGCTCTGACAGCTCTGACGGTTCGGTCCGGGTGGTCCGGGTGGCCCGGGTGGCCCGGGTTGAATATTTTACGCCCCCAAAAAGCCCGATAACTCCCGAAAGCTGCCAATCAATTTTGCAAAAGACTTTCAATGGATTGCGGGGCCGATAAAATTCGGTTTATTTGCAACGCATCTCGGATTAATCCGCCCAATCCGGGCCGTCCTGTATTGATAAACAAAGGCAGGTAGATTTACCTAATCCTCCTAATTATAAGGATTTAGCGGTTCGATAAATAACAGTAGGAAAAGCTGGGAATGTTTGCTGTACCCATCTGGAAATATTCAGAAACCAGAGTGATACAGCAAAAAAGTTTATCACAGTTTAGCTTGAAAAAGTCAAGGTAATTTTTGTTTTGGTTTTATGGCCGGGAAGATGTGATGAAGAAAAATTTAAATTTAGAAATGCTGGAACGACGGCTGCTGTTGGCGGCTCCGCTCAAGCCCATTGATCCGGACTTGCAGGCCGACGACGACAGCGGCTCCA
>DAOWAK010000128.1 GCA_030634605.1 Sedimentisphaerales bacterium | reverse complement strand
GTACCGGTAGCAACATATTTTGTGTAAGGCAGTGCTTTACTGAAAACAGTACCAAGAAATTGCGATGTTAACAGCATAAAAACCTCCTGTCACTATTGACATCGCTATGCTACGCAGGAACGTCCTATAAAACAACTAAATTAATTATCCCCGCATATGTAGTTGGTTTTTCTCCACAGCGGTGATGAATAATTCTGGGCTTATCAGTTTAATTCCAAGGCTGGCAAATCAAATAACGATCATTTTGTGAATATAGGAAAAAAGCCTGACACCGTGCAGCTAAAGTTCATGGAAAGGAGTTTCGATAGGTAATATACTGTGGTATTCATAATGAATTGCCTGCAAAGGACATTTAGCTAGATTTTATCCGCCAGCTAGCGATCCAACCAAGTGGCGAAAGCGAGAAAGCCGTGAAAATAATCGTAGATATCTCCGACGCCCAGGTGTCCAATAATCTTGACGACTTAATCACAACTTATTCGCTGGGATCCTGCATCGGAGTGGCCCTGTATGATCCCGTTTCCAAAGTGGGCGGAATGCTGCATTATCAATTGCCCAGTTCCAAACAGGAAGTTTCCGAAAAGCTCCGAAATCCACTTATGTACGCCGACACCGGCATGGAGTACCTGGTCAACAAAATGGGTGGCTTAGGTGCCGCCAAAAAACGCCTGCAGATCAAAATAGCCGGGGGCGCTCAGATGATGAATGATGCAAGCACCTTCAAAATCGGTAAAAGAAATTACACCGAGCTACGCAAAATTTTATGGAAAAACGGCATGTTAATTGACTCCGAAGATATTGGTGGAAAAAACGCCCGAAATCTCAGCCTGGAAGTCGACACCGGACGGGTAACAATTAAAAGCCAGGGTGAAATCAAGGAACTGTAAAAAAACGGAGAAAATTTCAAAACCTGCTGGAGCGACGAAATGGCGTACAATATTTTAATTGTTGACGATTCAGCTGCTATGCGGTCGGTAATAAAACGCACCGTGGAAATGTCCGGCGTTGAAGTGGGCCAATATTACGAATCCGACAGCGGCAAGACCGCCCTGGAAGTGCTGGAAAAGGAATGGATCGACCTGGTCCTGGCCGACATCAACATGCCGGTAATGAACGGAATAGAAATGACCGAACGCATGGCCGAAAGCGACTCACTCAATTCGATTCCGGTTATCATAGTTTCCACCGAAGCCAGTGAAACACGTATTAAGCAACTGAAAGAAAAAGGCATCAAGGGTTACGTTCATAAACCCTTCACCCCAGAACAAATCCGTAATGAAATAACTAAAGTGATTGGAGTTTGCCATGCTGGAAACGACTGAAAATCTGATAGTGGAATCGTTATCCGAGACTTTGGAAACCATGGCTTTCATGACCGCCATGCCTCCGGAAGAGGAAGCTCCCAAACCAACACAAAGCGTATTGGTGGATATCGAATTCAACGGCCCAACCAGCGGAAAAGTCGAACTGCTCGGCGGTACAGACTTCCTCAAGACTCTGACCGCTAACGTCATGGGTATCGATGAGGACGACGAAGAGGCCCAAAGCAAAAGCATCGACGCGTTTAAGGAACTGGTCAACACCACCTGCGGAGTCTTGCTGCCCCGCCTGGCTAGCTCGCCAGCCGATATGTTCGACGTTACCGTACCCCAGGCCCATGAGTTTGACAACACCCAAGGCTGGGACAACTTCGTAGCCCAGGAAAACGTCACCATTCTGGACGTTGACGATTATCCCGTAGCCGTTCGACTATCAACAACAGAATAATAGCTCCCAGGAGGGGAAAAAACTCTGTCAATCTGCCTGACCACAGGATTTTTGTATAATTCATCATTCGTTATTCGTCATTGTTTCGTCATTCTAGCTTCTTAATTCGTCATTATCTTAATATCCAATCTGAATCCCCGACTCTTTCGTATTTGACTTGCCCAACCGACCACCACTATACTTTTACATATACCCAGTGGGGGTATATGTGATTTAACCGTGCTGGAGGCTGTCATGGCAAAGAAAAAAATACGCTCGGAAAAAACCAAACTCCTGTCCCGGCTGCGAAGGATAGAAGGGCAGGTCTCCGCCGTAGTGCGAATGGCCGAGCAGGATGCCTATTGCGTTGATATGCTGACTCAAATCGCCGCCGCCCGCGCAGCCCTGCTAGCCGCAACTCGCGTCATCCTGACCGAACACATGAATTCCTGCGTCGTCAAAAGCTTCAAAACCGGCAAGTCAAAATCAGCTATCGCCGAACTGGAAAAAGTACTCTCTCAATTTGTAAAGTAGGATTTTACCGTGGAAACCTTTATCACATATCTAAATCAACTTTGGCACCTCATGAAAGAACTGTCGCCCTGGCTGCTGTTCGGACTGCTGCTGGCCGGGATCCTGCATGTGCTGCTACCCGCCGGATTCATCCGCCGACACCTGGGCGGCCGCCGTTTCGTCAATGTCCTAAAAGCCGTGCTGGTCGGCGTACCCATGCCCCTGTGCTCCTGCGGCGTAATCCCCACCGCCATCGGACTTAAAAAAGACGGAGCTTCAGACGGTGCCGCCACCGGATTCCTGATCAGCACGCCGCAAACCGGCATCGATTCAATCCTGGTCAGCGCCAGCTTCCTGGGCTGGCCCTTCGCGATTTTCAAAGTGCTCAGCGCCTTTATCAGCGGATTAATCGGCGGCCTGCTCGTAAACGCAGCCGAAGGTTCCAAAAATAAAACGCAAACTGAAAACAAAACCACCCCATCCTGCTGCTGCTCCAAGGATAAACCTGCTACATCGGAAAAAACTAACAAACGATATTGGCGTGAGATTTTTTCGTTCGGACTGATTCAGTTATTGCGGGACATTTACCGCTGGCTGATCGTGGGGGTACTGATAGCGGCCCTGGTCAGCACCCTGATCCCCGCCGGCAGACTCCAGGAAATTTCCTGGACCCAGGGATTGGCGGGAATGATGCTAATGCTGCTGATTTCGCTGCCCATGTATATTTGCGCCACAGCCTCGGTACCGCTGGCGGCATCGCTGGTAATTGCCGGCATGTCCCCGGGGGCGGCCCTGGTGCTGCTCATGGCCGGACCGACAACCAACGCAGCTACCATGGGAACCGTTCTGCGCAGCTTCGGCAAAAAAGTGCTGATAATCTACCTCGCCACCGTTGCCCTGATGAGCATCACCATGGGATTACTGTTCGATTGGCTGCTGCTGGACATCCCCACCGAACTAGGCCACGTCCATCCCCTGCCCAACTGGCTGGAAACTGGCTCAGCGCTTGTTTTAATAGGATTCCTGGCATATTTCTCCTTAAAAGACATCATCAAAACTCTGACACGAATGAAAAACTAATTTTTCCCAAAAAATAATAGTTTTTTCATAAGTCCTTGTTTAGCAAATTTTTATAACACGAATATCATAATCCTCTCTGCATTCGCCTTTTAGCACATTCTCATCGTAAAGCATTGTTTACACTGCATTTATACAAGTTTCCAGAGATATAGCCTGCTAACTACACCCGAAAACCTTAATAATATTTATTTAGACTTTAAATATATTAACATTATAATTCAATTACAGTTTACATATATTAATTATTTCCTTCAGTAAATAGAGAGTGCACAAATGAAAAAAACCTGGACAGAATGGCTCCGCGATGAGGATATGGGATTTATTAAGCGCTTTATCCTGGCCTCAGGATCATTAAAGGAAATGGCCCAGTATTACGAAATCAGCTACCCCACCGTAAGGCTGCGACTGGATCGGCTGATCGATAAAATTAAAATACACGACAGCAATCAGAGCACAAGTGAATTTGAATTACTGCTGCAAAGCATGTACACCGAGCAGCGGATCGACCTGGCTACCATGAAAACTTTGCTGGCGACTCACCGAAAGGAATTAGAAAATGAAAATAACCAATCTGATAGTAATCTTTAGCGTAATCTTTTTGACTGCCACGGTTTTTGCAGACACTCAATCTGCCAATGAATCTGACGGCATTAATGCCAACAGCAATTATACCGAAACATCTGCCAATAACGCCTGGTGGACTGATCGACAGGCCGGGTTATTTGGAGGAATTGCTGGATCAACTGTCGGAATTTTGGGAGGGATTATTGGCACGCTGGCAGGCTTGGCCAAAGCACCTAGCTTAGTTAAAACATTGATGAAAATAATCATAACCTCTGGTATTGTTTGCCTGATTATGGGATTGGTTGCGTTATATATGTCTCAACCTTATGGAGTTTATTATCCTCTGCTCTTATTGGGAGGGATTACCACTTTTGTTTTGGGATTCAACTATCGCAACATCTGCAAACGTTACGAATTCGTTGAAATTCGCAAAATGGAAGCTATCGACACCGTTTCCGGCAACAAATAATTTCCAAACCAAAACCACGAAATGATTGCACGATGTTCACCGAATCAGCAGTGTATAGAAATCATGCAATAACTCACGCAAATCAGTCACATCGTCCGTTGATTTTTGTTGGCTGATCGCACCCAGATAAAAAGTCACCCCCAACTCCGCCAGAGGTTTGGCTGCTATATCATCACGCAACACCGCTGCCCCCTGGGCGTCTTCGATGATTTCCGCCCAGAAATCGATCAGCCATTTCAATGCCTCGGCAGCCTCCTCGCCCAGCTCATCCTCACTCCGGGCAAATTCCTGAGTCAATCGCCCCAACAGCCGGCAATTATCCCACCGCCCCGATTCACTCAACTCCGCCAGCGTCTCCAACAACGTTTTCATCCGCTCCGCCGGATCCGGTCGCGCCCGAACCGGTTCAAAAACCTCCCGTTCATAATCGCTGCGCAGTTTTTCCAGCACCGCAACCGCCAGGTCCTGCTTGCTCTTGAAATGGTAGTAAAACGCCCCCTTGCTTATCGATGTGCTTTCCAGAATATCATTCAGGCCGGTCTCCGAGTAGCCATGCAGCGAAAACAGCCTCGCTCCCGCCACCAATATATCACTTCGAGTTTTCTGACCTTTGCTACCCATCGCATCCTTGTCCTGACATCCGTGAAATGAATTTATTTTAAACCTGCTCGGTCACCATAACCTCTGCCGACCTAATCGTCAAGTTGCAGGATGGGCTTCTATACATTTCGTCATTCGTCATTCGTCATTAAATCGTCATTCGGGCTTCGTCATTAGTCATTAATAAAAAAACCCACCCAACCGGATCAAATCCAGCTGGATGGGTTAAAATAATACCCTTTCACAATTTTTCTTTAGCTGTTTGGCTGCTCGTCGTCGCTGATTTTT
>DAOWAK010000003.1 GCA_030634605.1 Sedimentisphaerales bacterium | reverse complement strand
GAGCCCGGCCACGAGGAGCAGACTTGCGGTCAATGCGGCGGGCAGGGACAGGTGACCCAGGCGGGCATGGGCGGGCTGTTTCGGATGGTGACAACCTGTCCGCAGTGCCAGGGGCGGGGCAAACAGATAACGCATCCGTGCAAAAAGTGCCAAGGCAGCGGCCGAATGGTTAAGACCCGCACGGTTTCGATCAAGATTCCGGCGGGGATAAAAGACGGCCAGGCGGTGCGGCTCAATGCCGAAGGGGAGCCGGGAGAAATGGGCGGGCCGCGCGGCGATCTGTATTGTTACGTCAAGGTTAAGTCTCATCCGTTTTTGCTGCGGAATGATGACGATCTGGTGGTGCGGGTGCCGATCAGTTTCAGCCAGGCGGCGCTGGGAGCGAAGATTGATGTGCCCACGCTTTCGGGCAAGAAAGAAATGGATATCCCGGCGGGGACCCAGCATGGCACGGTGTTGCAGCTAAAGGGCCAGGGGTTGCCGGACATGCGGAGTGGGCGACGCGGGGCGCTGTTGGTTCAATTGCTGGTGGAGATTCCGAAGAAGCTGACGAAAAAACAGGAAGAGCTGTTGCGGGAATTTGCCGAGTCCGAGGACAAAACGGTCATGCCGGAGTCAAAGGGATTTTTCGATCGGCTCAAAGATCATTTTGCTAATGACAAAGAAGAAGGTCTGAAAAAAGAGTAGAAAGATCAGATTGTGTCAAGCTAAGCGGAAGTCAAGGCTTTTGATACATTTTTGAATGGACGTAAAATTATTTCAAAGAGCGAACCAAACATGAGTAGTAAAGGCAAGAAAAAGAGCGACAAAAAACACCAAAATAAGCAGCACGATGCCCGTGGCGACGTTGTCCATGATGTTACGGGTGAGGTTGTTGATGAGGTTGCGGTTCCGGATGGTTCTGCCGAGCAGTTGGCGGATGGCAAGGTGGTTTTTCCGGCGGCTAAGTCTGCCCAGCAGGAGCTGGAGGAATTGAAGGGGCGGTTTCAGCGGCTGGCGGCGGATTACCAAAATTACCAGAAGCGTTCGCACAAACAGATAGATCAGGCCCGGCAGTTTGCCCGGGACGATCTGGCGCGGTCGCTACTGGTGGTACTGGATAATTTCGAGCACACCCTGGAAAAGGGACAGGAAATTGAAAGTGTTCAGGCACTACTGGAAGGGATTCGGATTGTTTACGATCATTTCGTGGACATCCTGGCAGGTCAGGGCCTCAAGCGGATTGCGATCGAAAAAGGCATGGTGTTTGATCCGAATTTGCACGAAGCACTACTGCATGAGCCCAGCGACGAATGTGCCGCCAATACTATAATAAGGGAGCTGAGTCCGGGTTACGCGATAAACGACCGGACGTTGAGGCCGGTGAAGGTTTCAGTTGCCAGGGTGGTTCAACCTGAACCGCAACCGCCAGAGCAGGACCAGGATGATGAGCAGGTAGAGGAAACTGAGCAATAGGATGATGATTGGGGGGCCAGAGGTGAATAACGATGCCGACGTATGAATATCAGTGCAACGGTTGCGGGCATGAATTTGAGGAATTTCAATCGATAACCGCCAAACCGATCCGGAAGTGCCCGGCTTGCAGCGAGAACAAGGTCAAGCGGTTGATCGGTTGCGGTTCGGGAGTGATTTTCAAGGGCAGCGGTTTTTACCAGACCGATTACCGTAGCGACAGTTACCAAAAGGCGGCTAAGGCGGATAAGGATTCGGCCTCGAAAAGTACCGAAAAATCCAGCGGCACCAAATCTGGTGAAAAAAGCACCTCCGGCAGCGGAAAATCCAACGGCAGCACCTCCGGCGGCAGCAAATCGAACGATAGCAAGTCCAAAGCCGGTTAGAGATCATCCAGGGGCGGAAAATTATTACTTGTTAAGAAATCTGTAAGTAGCGGGATCAGACGTGAGTGCAAAACAATCAAAATGTCCGATATGCAGCAAGGAATTGCCCGGCGGCCTGGGACCACAGGGTGAACATCACCCGTTTTGCAGCAAGCGTTGTCAGCAGATGGATTTGGGGAAATGGCTGGACGGGCGATATTCAATTCCCGGCCGACAAATCGAACGAGACGAACCCGAAATGTCCGACAACGAACAGTAATGGCTTTTTTTGTCAGGCAATAATAGCAATAAATCTGGCTGAGGGATTTTTGACAGCGAATCTTAAGTCTTTTGGCGGCAGATAATTATCTGGATTGCCGCCGATAATTCCGTCGGAAAAATCTATTGCAACAACCTGCAGTTCAACTATAATAGCCCCAAGACGGTTGTCGTCTGATCTTGGGTAATCCTGAATGCGAAAGGAGAAATTTCATGTCGGATCAAGGTATGGAAATCAGTTCTGATACTAATCAAAAATGCACGTGTCCTTCATTTGTTCGGATTTTTCGCACGTTTCGTATAGCCCGGCACTGGGGGACGCTGATGTTGGGGCTTTTGGGTGTGGTGATTTTGTTTGTGGGTGGGTGGATACTCGACGGGCTGGCCGGTTCTGCCCGGGTTGTAAGTGATGTGGCACTGGTCCAGGTCAGCCGCAATAGTCTGATCGGAAATGACATCGAAATATCCGAATTGACCGCTTACAGTATGGGACTGCCGGAATCACGTCAAGACCCGGCTGCGTTTCGCGAGAAGATGCTGCAGAGCAATGATAGATTTCTTATCAGCCTGATGAACTCTGCTGATTTGAAAAAGATGAACCTGGGATTGGCTGATCTTGCCAACTCGGAGTCTATCCGGGATGGCGACGCTTTCAAAAAAATCAAAGAATCGTTCAAGGAGTATCGCGATCGTGCCATTGACAAGGCTCAAACCCGTTATGCAGCGACGCAACGTTCTTTGGAAAAGGATTATGACCGTCGAATTGAAAACAGCGTCGATGACGACAAACGGCAAAAAAGATTGGAACGCGACCAGAAGCTGGCGGACCTGGAATCGGCCTATCATGGAATTCTCCAGGCGCTGGCGGCCGGCGATTTTGAACCGGCAAAATTGCGTGCTCAACTGAACAAGGTTGTGATAGTGATTCCCAGCGTCGAGGACAAGGCTGACGAGGCGAAAACCGTTCAGAAGTATAAAGACGAGCTTTACGGCTCGGTCCAGTTGGCCAATTTGTACCGAGCAGCCGAACATGCTCAGGGCCGGGGTTTGTTTGCGACGATAGTGGATTTCAAACTGGATCATATGCACGGTGTGTTTTCGTCATTGATTTTTGATGGAAACATAAAAGGCGCCCGTCAGCATATTACCGAATTTCTGATGGGCCTTTGCTGGATGAGCCGAACACACCCGATATACATGGTGTTTCTGACACTGCTGTCGTTATCTGTCTGGGCGTTGATCGGCGGAGCAATCTGCCGGATGGCGGCGTTGCAACTGGCACGGGACGAGTGGATCAGTCCCAAACAGGCACTGCAGTTCAGTGCGGAAAAGTTCTGGCATTTTCTGGCCGCACCGCTGCTGCCGGTGGGGATCATTGTGCTGGTTAGTATATTGATCTTTTTGGGTGGGATTCTGGGGGCGGTTCCTGTGCTGGGCGAAATTCTAAGTGGAATTTTGTTGATTGCCGGACTGTTCGGCGGATTAGTAATTGCCCTGGTGTCGATGGGTTTGCTGGGCGGTTTTAACCTGATGCATCCGACCATCGCCGTCGAAGGATCGGACAGTTTCGATGCCATCAGCCGATCGTTCAGTTATGTGTTTTCGCGGCCGTGGCGATGGGGTTTTTATTCCTTGATCGCTGCGGCGTATGGCGGAATTTGTTACTTTTTTGTTCGGCTGTTCGTTTTCATTATGCTGGCGTCGGTTCGTGTTGTGGCTGGGGCAAGCATAAACCTGGATGGTTCATCCTATTTCAGCGAGCATCGCAAACTTGACGTTATGTGGCCGATGCCCAGCTGGTCGGTTCTGCAAAAGCCGGTTGACTGGATAAATCTTAACTGGTCGGAAAGCTTTGGTGCGTTTATTATCTGGATATTGGTGGCTTTGGTAGTGGGGCTGCTACTGGCTTTCGTAATCAGCTTTTTCTTCTCAGCCAATACCGTGATTTATTACCTGTTGCGTAAGAGCGTGGACGGAATCGATCTGGAAGATGTTTTCGTGGAACAGGATGCCGAGGAATTGCTCGATGATGCCCCGGCCGATGAACCAACCGCGGAAGAAACCACCGAAAGTTCGGCTGCTGAACCGGAAAGCTCATCAGAACCCGACACCACCGAAGAACCTGATGAAAAGCCGGGCAGTCCGGAACCGGAAGATGGCGATCCGAAAAATGAGTGATCAGGTTTCCCTTAATACGAAAAAAAGCCTCGCTTATTTAGCGGGGCTTTTTTTTTATGATTAGCTGAATCAGAAGTAACCGCCCAAGTGCGGAGTTATTCGGAATCGTATATTATCAGTGAGTGGATATTATAATTTTCGATCAGACTGCGGCCGTTCAAAAAAGCCAACTCAATGATGAAGGAGATTCCGACAATTTCGCCGTCTAAATGTTCGATGAGTTGACAGGCGGCTTTCATGGTTCCGCCGGTTGCCAAAAGGTCATCGATCATCAGGATTCGCTGGCCGGTTTTAATCGCGTCGGCGTGGATTTCAATTTTGTCAGAGCCATATTCAAGTTGGTATTCCTCACTGATGATTTTGTAGGGTAATTTCCCGGGCTTGCGAATGGGGATAAAACCGCAGTTCAGTTCCCTGGCCACCACGGTGCCAAAAATGAATCCGCGTGATTCCACCCCGACGACCAGATCAATATTTTCCTGCCGGAACGGATCAGCCAGAGCGGAACAAGATTCCGCCAGGCCTTCCGGGTCTGCCAGCAGCGGAGTAATGTCACGAAAAACGATTCCCGGTTTGGGGAAATCAGGCACGTTACGAATAAGTTGTTTCAGTTTGGCGGTCACAATAGTTCCTCCAGGATTGGCCAAAGCCGATTATTACACGAATAGAACCCGAACACATTCTCAGGACTGGAATTATAGCGGATTTTGGTACGAAGGGAAAGAGGATGTCGGGGCAAAGGACAGTCGTGTGCGAGATTATTTTCTGGTAGTAGGTAAAGTTATTATTAGCAGAATATTAGCTCTCTGGTCGTCTTGTTTCTTTCGCCCTTTCAGGGCTTTAGCAAGTGTTATGGTACTTTTTCCGGGGGCTTACGCCCCCGGCTATGCGTTTTTTGGGCCCTTCGGGCCTAATACTGGATGTGCAAGTTAAGTTGGTCCGGGCAAATGAGCTTGAAAACTGTCGCCAGAAATAAATCTCACACACGGACAGTCCCCAACAGAAAAAATTCATAAGCCGGGTCGTTAGTACTGTTCGGTGAGGATGTGGTTGAGCTTATCGAGTGCTTCTTTTTCGATTTGCCGGACACGCTCGCGGGTCAGGCCGACTCGTTTACCGATTTCTTTGAGGGTCAGAGGCTCTTCATCGTTCAGTCCAAAGCGTAATCGCAGCACCGCTGCTTCACGTTCGTCGATTTCGTCGAGCAGGGTTTTAATGGTCGCCAGTTCGTCGGCATTGAAGACAATTTCTTCGGGCCGCGGGGTTTTTTCATCTTCGAGCATTTCATTCAGCGAAAGGGCGTCATCGGAATCAGCCATCTGGCTGGGCGAACTGAAGGCTTTGACCGCACGACGGATGATCTTAATTTTGCGGGGAGGGACTTCCAGAGCGTTACTCATTTCCTCGATGGTAGGAGGCCGGCCGAGCTCATCTTCCATCTCGATGGAGGCCTGTTTCCAGCGGGCGATCATTTCTACCATGTAGGCGGGGATATGAATAGGCTGGACACTGTTAATCAGGGATCGCTTGATAGCCTGTTTTATCCACCAGGAGGCATAAGTGCTGAACCGTGAACCATGTTCAGGGTCGAAACTCTCAACAGCACGCATCAAGCCCAGATTGCCTTCTTCGATCAGGTCGGAAAGGGGCATGCCGCGCTTGCTGTATTTTTTGGCGATGTTGACGACCAGGCGAAGGTTGCTGCGAATCATCCGATCGCGTGCTGCAGGGTCGTTCTCGTGAATTATCCGGCGTGAAAGAGTCTTTTCTTCCTCGGCGGTCAAAAGCGGCGAGGCGTTAATTTCTGTGAGGTATAACTGTAAAGTCGATTCCACCATGGCAGGCAATTCCCATCAGAATTACAATCGGCGCAGCGACCTTGTCGATGATTCCATTATTTCCTCCAGGTCGCCCGGTTGTCAAAAAATACACTGTTATGGAGTATATCGGCTGGACCGGGGCGCAAACTTAACCTGGATGACAGGGGCGGTTTGTCGTGTGTAACAAACAGATCTTCAAGCCAACAAATCCCGTTATGGGCGGAATTGACCGCCAATAACAGGCATTTGCCGGTTCAAATTCGGGATATTACTTTTTTTCTTCCTGTTCGGACTCTTCCTGGTTGTCAGGCTGGGCCTCATCGGCAGGGGCGATAGCTGTATCGTCAGCAGGAGCATCCTCCGAGGGGGCTTCTGCTGAATCCGCTTTTTTGGTGTCAACCTCGGTGGTTTCGGTTTCTGCCGGAGCGGGAGAAGCCGCTTCGGCTGCTTCGGTCTGCTCTTCAGCAGCGGGGGTTGTTTCGACATCGGCCTGAGCAGTCTCAGCTTCAGGAGCCTCAGCTTCCGCAGTCTCAGCTTCCGGAGTCTCAGCTTCCGGAGCCTCAGCTTCCGCAGTCTCAGCTTCCGGAGCCTCAGTTGTCGAAGCGTCCGTTGTTGCCGGAGCGTCCGTTGCCGCAGCTTTGTTGTCAGAAGTCTCGCCCACCGAGACCTGCTGGACATTACGGTTGAGTACGGAATGATCTATGATGTCCGTGCCTAGATGAGCACCATCCAGTCCGCCACGTTGAGGTTTATCGGTGTCGGCTTCGTCTTCGGCTGCCCACTGAGCACGTTTGAGCGACAGGCCGATCTTGCGATCGTCGGTGTCCACGCGGAGAATTTTGACTTCCAGTTCCTCGCCGACCTTGACAATGTCCTGCGGGGCTTCCACTTTATGGTCGGAGAGTTCAGAAACGTGCAGCAGCCCCTCAAGGTCCGATTCAAGCTCGACGAAGACGCCGAAATTGGTAATCTTGGTAACCTGGCCCTTAACGATTTGTCCCGGGATATATTTGTCCGGAATTGCCCGCAGCCACGGGTCTTCGGTCATCTGCTTGAGGCCCAGAGATACCCGTTGCTTGTCCTCGTCAACCGAGAGGACAACACATTTGATTGTTTCGTTTTTCTTGATCATTTCGCCCGGATGGCCGATTTTTTTGGTCCAGCTCATGTCCGAAACGTGCAGCAGCCCGTCGATGCCCTCTTCGATTTCGATAAAGGCACCATAGTTCGCCAGATTTCTGACGTTACCTTCCACGATGCTGCCCGGCGGGTACTTGCGAGCTACCTGGGTCCAGGGATTTTCGGAAAGCTGTTTGATGCCCAGCGAGATCTCCTGCTTGGCCGGGTTGACCTGTAGAACGACAACCTCGATTTCCTGGTTGACCGTGAGCAGTTCTGAAGGATGGGTGATCCGTTTGGTCCAACTCATTTCGCTGATATGGACCAAACCTTCAATACCTTCTTCAAGCTTGATAAACGCCCCATAGTTGGTGACGTTGACCACGGTCCCCTTGACGACGCTGCCCAGCTGATAACGTTGTTCGGCACTGACCCAGGGACTTTCGGATTTCTGCTTGAGCCCCAGGGCGATTTTTTCGCGTTCGCGGTCGATGGAAAGGATCTTGACTTCGATTTCCTGGTCCAGTTGAAGTAATTCTGAGGGGTGATTGACCCGGCCCCAACTCATGTCCGTAATATGCAGCAGCCCGTCCAGTCCGCCCAGATCAATGAAAGCACCAAAATCAGCGATGTTCTTGACCATGCCGGTACGAATCTGGCCCAGTTCGATCTCGGCAAGCAAATCACTCTTGGCCGAAGCGCGAGTTTCTTCCAGAAGTTTTCGGCGTGAAATGACAATGTTGCGACGTTCCAGGTCGATCTTGAGAATCTTAGCTTCGAGATCATTACCGATGAACTGAGAAATATCCCCCGGCCTTCTGATATCAACCTGCGATGCAGGCAGGAAAACCGGCACCCCAACATCGACCAGCAGGCCGCCCTTGATTCTGCGGGTGACTTTACCTTTGATGTTGTCGCCTTCATTGTAGTTCTCAATAATTCTTTCCCAGCCGCGGATACGGTCGGCTTTTCTCTTGCTCAGAATAACCAGCCCGCTGTCAGATTCAACCGCTTCCAGGAGAACTTCGACGTTTTCCCCGATACGGATTTCGTCCGGATCGTCATACTCTGAGGCACTGATGGTGCCTTCGCTTTTTAAACCAACTTCAACAATGACGTCGTCGCCGATGTGATTAACAATTTTGCCCGAAAGAATAGCACCCGGTTCAAAATTCTGGACGGTTTTCTCGATCATATCTAGCATTTCGGACGGGTCTGTTGTGCCCAAAGCGTCCATAATGTGTTGGTCGAGCTCCAGTTCGTCAATGAGAAATTCGTTAGCGATACTTTTGTTTACCATAAAAACCTTCTAAAAAAACCAAGAGCCAATAGTAACAGCCAATCCGGACCGGCTCAAAAGGGCCCGGGGCCAAAAACCTCCGGCAAAATTCACCAAAACTGCTCGTCGGAAAATGTCCCGACTGAACTATCATTCCGCCAGAGCAAATAATCCCTATAACTTTATAAGGAACCATCCACTAATATATAGTGCTAATCATTTATTAGAGCCAATTACAGTATAATCGTCAACAATTTTGTCAAAAGATTTCAAACTGATTATTCCCCCTTAAACCAGGATTATTGCATGTTTAAGCCAAAAAACGCCTGTTTCGCACTAATAAAAAGGATTTTGAGGTTAGCTGGATTTGCGTCCCGTCTGCTGCCACCGTCCCAGCCGTCATTGTTGGGCAAATCAGATTTTTTCCAATTCATCAACAAATTCCTGGATAATCCAGTCCGGAGTAGAGGCCCCTGCCGTTACTCCGGCAATTTCCTTACCCTCAACATACTGTGGTTTGAATTCGCTGAAGTTCTGTAGGTGGTAGGTGTCGACGTTTTGCTGTCGGCAAATCTGGGCCAGTTCACTGGTGTTGGCGCTGTTATGAGAACCCAGAACGAACATCACCTGAACCTGAGAACACAATTCAATAGCCGACGCCTGCCGGCGGGTGGTTTCGTGGCAGATAGTGTTATGAACCTTAACCTCCTGAAAATAGCATTTCTGGGCCAGCGCGACAATCCTCTCAAAATCCTTAATGGAGTGGGTGGTTTGCGAAACAATTGCCAGCCGACCGAATTTGGGCAGCCGTTCCAGGTCCTTTTCCGATGCCAAAACGAAAATGTCCGGAGCATAACCCAGAACCCCCTGGACCTCTGGATGTTCCGGATCGCCCACTACCGCCACATGATAACCCTGCTGATGGAGTTGGCGAACCAGCTTCTGGACCCGCTTGACCAGCACACAGGTAGCGTCTGCCAGTTCGAATTCGCGGGCTTTGATTGCTTCGATCAGTTCGGGATCGCAGCCGTGAGACCTGATCAGCACGGTGGGAAAATGCTCGTCAACTGATCCGGCCTGGGACTCAGGCGAAGTCTCCGGGGCTTGGGCCTCGGATTCCTGTTTCCGGTCCATCGGCACCTCATCAAGGTTGTCAACCACGTGCAAACCGGCGTCAACCAGACGGTCCACAACTTGCTTGTTGTGGATGAGCGAGCCGAGACAATATACATTTTTACCCTCGGAAAGCATCTGCCGGGCCAGATTGATTGCGTGTTCAACTCCGAAACAAAATCCGCATTTTTGAGCTACGATAACTTCCATTTTTTTACTGCTTTGCCACCAATATCTGAATACCAAGGTTTATCAGAATTAACATTGATCCTCCGAGTAATCGAAGGGTATTCTACCGTTTTTCAACCGAAGCTCATGTTGCATTTGGAGTAACTGCCGGTTCACTTCTTGAACCAGCCCTTGGCGTTTTAACTTTTTGGTCTGCTCGGCTGTAATTGCCGTTCCATACATAATCGAAATTTTACCCGGCCGAGGCAGACGCTGATGTTTGGGCCACGTCTCGAAGGCTCCGTCAATAACAACCGGAACGGTGGTAGCCTGGGATTTTCGGGCGATCAGCTCAAAACCGCTCTTAATCGGCCGGATTCGCCCGTTCTCGGTGCGGGTCGCCTCGGGAAACAGCACAATAGCCGAACCATTTTGCAGACGCTTAATAATCGTTCGGATGCCCGCCAGGTCCGCCCGACCACGCTGGATCGGAAAAGCGTTCAGGCTATTGATGTACCGGGCGAAAGTTGGATTCTTGAACAGGGACTCGCGGGCAACATAATCAAGTTCGCGATAGAGACCAAATCCGCAGAGGACGGGGTCCATAAAACTTTGATGATTACAGGCCAGCAGCACCGGGCCGGTCAGCGGAACATTTTCCCGGCCGTAAGCGCGTATGTCAAAAAAAGTCGAAAAAACCACTTGTGCCGAAAATTGCCAGAAACAATACCAAGGTCGCATCAGCCCTCCCTTTCTTCAACAATTACAAAATTGTACAAGGTCTCGACAACCTGCTCGATATCCATCTCGGTTGTCTCGATAACGTGTCCATCCGGAGGAATTTTCAACGGCCCCACCGCCCGGGCCGAATCCCGCTTGTCCCGTTGCTGTTGAGTCGAAAGAATCTCATCGAAACCCACTTCTGTCCCGTTGGTTTTAAGCTGTTCAACCCGTCGCTGAGCCCGACACTTTTCGGAAGCGTCCAGATAAAATTTGAAATCAGCATCCGGAAAAACCACCGTTCCCTGGTCCCGCCCTTCGGTAACCAGCGAGCCCACCGTCCGCCCGATCCGCTGCTGCTGCTCGACCAGTATAGCCCTGATTTCAGGTTGATCGGCGATTTTATGAGAATGGTCCGTTACTTCCGGGCTGCGGATTTCACTGGTGATATCACGCCCGTCGAACCTTATCCGGCTCGGGCTGTCGCCTCCCGCCGGACCCGCCGGTTCGATACAGCTTTCCTGAGCCAATCGCTTCAGAGCAGAAGCGTCATCCAGACAGATTTTCCTCTCCAGTGCCGCCCAGGTTAGCGCCCGATACATTGCCCCGGTATCCAGATAAGTAATGCCCAGCCGCCGGGCCAGTTGGGCCGCAACCGTGCTTTTGCCCGATCCCGCAGGTCCGTCAATTGTTATTATCAGTCGCTTCTTCAAAGTTAACTTTCGCAGTTTTACGTTTCGTTAATTGCACTCCGGCAGGGTCTTTAGGACGGTTTTTAATAAAATGTGCTTTCGTAAAGTTCATCGAACCTGCTTAAAATTGTCGTCCGCTTGGCCAGAAAGGCCCTGCCGAACCGAAACCCAACCGAGCCACTCAAGAAAAAGTGCGAAACCGCACTCAAAGTTTGGCCATTATATTGCTCTGCCGTCTGCAGCACAACCGAAACCGCAAAATCAGCATTACCGCAATTTCGGGAATGAAAAGTCCTCTTGCATGGGTGATCGTAAGTCGTTGTCAGGCAATACGATACATCTTTTTCACTGTTGGTCGGCACCACTGTTCGAAATTATCTCAAAAATATTCGACCCTGATCGAGATTTTCTTGGCGTAACTCAAACCGTTCTGGCAAATCAAACAGCCTTAAAAAACATGATTATTGAATATAAACCATGAAAAGCTCAAAAGTATCCCACACTGTTAAACCGATGAAAAACACAAGAGAGACATAAAGTTTCTGTAAGGCGAAAAAGTAATTTTCCCCGGCAAAATCCAGCTGCAAACAGGTCAGGGCAATGCATTTAGCTATCGGACATTACAGTATCGGATCGTCAGACGGAGTCAATACCGTTATCTGGAGAACCGTCTCCGAATTATTGCAGCTGGATCCCTCTCTGAAGATCACCCTGTTCGGCAAAGCTGAGCCGAATATCGATAAATTTCTTCCCTGGCACAACGACCAGTTGAAATACTGCGATATTGAAGAGATGTCCCCGGATTACCGCATTCCGGGTCTTGAAGGCAAAAGCGTCCAGATTCAACGGGTCCACGATTACATCTGGCACGGCACCAACATCGCCGAAAAACTTCAGCAGCAGTTCACCGACGCCGACGTCGTCCTGACCGAAAATCTTTCCGTCGGCATCAACCCGGCCGTCACCTACGCCTTTTATCTCTGGACGCTCCGGGAGTACCGGGCCAACAGCAGGAAACGCTTTCTCGTCCGGGTGCACGATTTTGCCCAGCAGCGTCCCGCTAATTTTGCCAATATCAAAAAATTCCAACGCTTCCTGCCCACCGACATGCCCGACTGGCATCAGATTTTGTATCCGTCCGTCCCCAATGTCGAATATATCGCCATCAACACCAGCGATTATTATCGCCTGCTCGATCATGGCATCGAAGCCGAACGCATCTGGTACGTGCCCAACAGCATCGATAACTCATTGGTAAAGTGCGAACAAAAACATAGCGATGATTTGCGGAACCTTCTGAAAGAAAAAAAAGGACTGGATAATGACGTCAGCCTGCTGTTCTACCCCGTCCGGGCCATACCGCGAAAAAATGTGGAAGAAGCAATCTTCTTTACTCAGATGCTCAACAACCTGGCCGCGGACGAAGAATACCGCCAAAAATACAACCTTCGGCATAAATTCCACCTGGTGGTTTCCATGGCCGGCAGCAACGGGTCGGAGAAAAAATATTCCGATCACCTCGCCCAATTTGCTAAAGCAAACAACCTTCCTGTCACCATTGACATCAGTGATATTGTGGGACTGCATCGCCAATACGATCCGGAAGACCCGCAACACATCTTGAAATACGGCGTGGCGGATATGTATTCCGTTGCGGAAATGGTGATAACCACCTCGGTGCTGGAAGGCTTCGGCTTTGTCTTTATCGAACCCTGGGCAATGGCCCGGTGCGTTATCGGCCGAAACATTCCCTCGGTTACCCTCGATTTCACCAAGGCCGGACTCTCGCTGGACCATCTTTACACCGTACTGCTGATCAATGGCAATGACTATGCCGATCTGGGTAGCCAAGACCCCGACGGCGGTCTGAATCGCCGCCTGGGAGAAATCAGAAAACTCGAAGACCCCAGCTATTTAAGGATGATTCTGCAGAAAAACAGCGCACCTTTGCGAGCGACGCTGAAAATGTTCCGACCCGAACGGCGACGCAGCCTGTCCCGCAACCGCATTCGCTCCAACCAGAAAAAGGTGCTCGGAAATTATTCCAGCACGATCGTGGTCAATCAGCTCCATCGAATCATGCTCAAGCAGGAAAAACCCTACCATGCCCCGCCCCACAGCATGAGAGCCGAAAACGGATTCAATAATTTCAATAGCCACAATTCAAAGACCACCACCTGAATGCCGAGCGTTCTTGGCCTGATAATCCTCGATGGCCGACTTCAATGCCTCCTCCGCCATTACCGAACAGTGAACTTTGATCGGGGGCAGTTGCAACTCGCGGGCGATTTCCTTGTTCGACAGCTCCAACGCCTGGGCCAGGGTTTTTCCCGTGATTTTTTCCGTCAACAAAGAACTCGAAGCGATGGCGCTGCCGCAACCGAAAGTCTTGAATCGGGCTTCGGCGATCAACCCTTGGCCATCGACGCGGATCTGTAGCTTCAACACATCACCGCAAGCCGGCGAACCAAATGTGCCCGTGCCCACGTCCGCAGCCTTTTCGTCCAGACTGCCCACGTTGCGGGGATTCGTAAAATGGTTCATTACTTCGTCACTGTATTGCATCAGGATTGTTCCTCACGCCACTCTTGCTATTTCGAATTTTAACTTTTGAAAATTAGAATTTGTTTCGGATCCCCGATCGGGTCGAGGACAAGCTTAGAGTTTAGGATTTCGGATTTCTTCATTCGTTATTGATTCTTCATTCGAATTTCTAAATTCGTCATTATCATGAATAACAGCCGCTTCATAAAGCGGGCTCAGATCGCGCATCTTCTTAACCGCTCTGATTACCGATTGCGCTGCCAGATCAATTTCCTGTTCAGTGTTGAATCTGCCCAGGCTGAAGCGCAGCGACCCATGCGCCAGTTCGTCCGGCACACCCAAAGCCCGCAGCACATAACTGGGCTCCAGCGTCTCACTGGTGCAGGCCGAACCGCTCGAAACCGCCACATCCGGCATCGCCAGCATAACCCCCTCGCCCTCGACAAATTCAAAAGTAATATTAAGAAGGTTGCCCAGCCGGTTTTCCTGGTGGCCGTTGATCCTGATATGATCGACGTTTTCGCTTATCAGTCGCAGCAATTTCTGACTGAACTTGCCCAGCCGCTCGCTTTCCCGCATCATGTTCTCACCGCAAAGTTCACAGGCTCTGCCCAGCCCGACAATCGCCGGCACATTCAGAGTTCCGCTGCGGTATCCTTTTTCATGCCCCCCGCCGTGAATCAGCGGAGCGGGCCGGTTCTCCTTTCGGTTGCGCCGGATAAATAATGCTCCGACACCCTTGGGGCCGTAAATTTTGTGCGCCGAAAGACTCAGCAGATCGATTCCGCACTCCTGAACGTCTATAGGAATTTTACCGACCGCCTGAGTAGCGTCGCAATGGAACAAAACCTTGCACCGGTCAGCTAGCGCGCCAATCTCCGCAATTGGATTGATCGTGCCGATTTCGTTGTTGGCCGCCATGATGGAAATCAGCAGGGTTTTTTCGGTGATCGCCTCTTCCAGCTGTGCCAAATCCAGCATTCCCAGCGAATCGACCGGCAGATAAGTAACCTCAAAGTCGCGGGTTTCGAGGTATTTACAACTGTCCAGCACTGCTTTGTGTTCGATCGCGCAGGTGATAATGTGGTTGCCCTTATCCCGAAGTTTCTCAGCACTGCCTTTGATAGCAATGTTGTTGGATTCGGTTGCTCCGCTGGTGAAAACAATCTCGCCGGCATTGGCATTAATCAACCCCGCCACCTGCCCACGGGCGTTTTGAACCGCCTGCTGAGCCTGACAGCCGAAATCGTGGTGGATGCTGGCCGCGTTACCAAATTGGTCGCAAAAATAAGGCAGCATCGCCTCCAGCACCGCCGGATCAACCGCTGTGGTAGCCGCGTTGTCGAGATAAACTGCTCGGGACGAACCCCGCCCGCTTCCCGAAACGCCATTCGCCTCATTATTAGTTTTAAATTTCCTGGTCATTTTCTATCACCGCTCTGCCCGATAGCCATGGTGTTGGTTTCAGCCGGACCAACTTCGAGCAGCTCCGCCAACTTAATGTTGTGAAAAAAATCGATCAGCTTCAGATGCACCTTTCGAACCGGCGAACTCACCGGGCAATGCTCCGCCAGGTCGCAAGGCTGATTAGTAGCCTTTTCGCCGGCACAAGGAACCAGCCGCGGCGGACCCTGCAGCGCTTCAATCAATTGAGCCAGGGTAATATTCTCCAGCGGCCGCGCCAATCGGTAACCACCCTGAGAACCCCGAACCGAATTAATCAGACCCGAACGGTTCAGGTCCTTAAGCACATTCATCAGCAGCCCCGATCGCATCCCGTAAGTCCTGGCGATAGTGTTCGCGGAAACCACCTCGTCCTCGCGCGATCCCAGGCAGCACAGAGCTATCAAGCCATAATCAGTTTTTTTGTTCAAAGAAAGCATGGTGGCAATATAGTACCAAAATAATACTATTTCAAGAAAATACTATTTCAAGAAGAAATAATAAAAAAATTACTCCCGCCATAAAACGTAAAGGCAGCAACAGCAATACTTTAAGTTGACGCCCGCATAAAAAACCTTGATTTGCATAGTGCTTACCTTATAATCTTTTTCAGTTGAGCAAAAATAGTAAAACCTGCCTGATATTGTTTTTCCCCGGATAGCACTGAAGAAAGGTGCAGGGGGCTGCTGATTTGCAAACCGGAACCGAAAAAATGTTCCCCCAGCGAGGGCTTATGGAACTGTTAGTAAAATTGGCCAAGGGCAATATTGCGCCACGGCTGCTGGTGACCATTCTCCTGGCGGTTTTTTTAGTGCATAACAGCAGTAACCACGCCGACCTTAAACAGCTTTTTCCCGGTTGGCAACTCACCAAAACCGCCCAGGCCGCCCCGACCGCTCCTGCCCCCGCCCCCTCCATCGCTACAAAAAATGAACCAAACAAAATCATTGTCGCCGTCGATTTAAAAACCTTAACTGCTTCGAATCCGTCTCCCGGCAAAAATCCCTCCAGCGCTTTCCCGAATTCCAAAACCAACCAGGCCAAACCCGATTACACCGAATTGGTTACCGCATTGGCCAAAACCGATCACATAACCCTGCTCAAAAAAGCCAAAAAAAAATTACCTGCTCAACATCAAAAATTTCACCGGCAATTTCAGCAAACAGGAACGCATCAAGGGCAAACTCAAGAAAGAAGAACAGATTTATGTCCGTTTCATGCACAAACCTTTTTCCCTGCTGATGCGCTGGCGAAAAAACGCCGGGGCCGTTGACAAACTACTTTACGTCGAAGGAAAAAACGACAATAAGATGCTGGTCCACCCCACCGGTTTCTTCGCCTGGATTAAATCCATCAAAAAGGACCCGCGCGACAAGGATGTCAAAAAAGCCAGCCTGCGCTCTTGTGACCAGTTCGGTTTCTATCGCACCCTCAACAGCCTGATCGAAGTCTATGGAACCGCCCAAAAAAACAAAGACCTGCGAATCGCCTACCTGGGAAACACCAAAGTCGATGGCCGACCCTGTGTCGCGATGGAACGGATTTTACCCGCCAAAAAACAGTACCCTTACGCCCGGTTGGTAATGGAATTCGATGTGGAGTATCTACTGCCGACCTCGATATCCTGCTATGACTGGAAGGGTCGGCTCCTGAGCCGCTATTCCTACAGCAAACTAAAATTCAATCTCAATATCTCCGAAAGGAATTTCACACCAAAAGCCAACGGACTTTAATGGGCAGCCCGCAATATCCGGGCAATTTTCCTGATAACGGACTTTTACCGCCGGCATTGCGTTGGCCCGAAAAAAATAGTAAAATATACACGGCTCAGTCGGGCAAAATCCGGCCCTTGACGCCCTTGAAATTAGATGTGTATCAGAATGGCTGAAACTGGAGAATAATACCATGATTAACAAAAGCAAAAAACAATTTCGTGCTCCCTTAACTCTACCTCGGTTAGCTTTTTTCCTGGCTCTGCTGCTCTTGACGGCATCATTCACTCCCGCTTGGGCCCAACGTGCACCGTCCACTCGCCAAACAAACCTGGAAGCTACTCAAGTCGCCAAAGACATCAAAATAACAATAACCGACAAGCTTCTTCGCGAATATCTCAGCCAGTGCAAAGTTCTTCCCGTCTCTGATATCCAGGCCATCAAGGCCAACCTGGAATATGCCGACACTTTCAAGAGTAGATTTTCTAATGAGCAAGAATCTCACTTCATCCTGGCTCAATCACTCATCGCTCACTACAGTGGCCAGCCCGCCGAGGCCATCGAATTAGCCAAAGAAGCCTACGAAATTTTCCCGGATAACGGTGATATGAGCGCCGTTTTGATAACTCTGGCTTTGTATTATGAGGACTACGAATCCGCCAAAGAGATAATGGAAAAAATCGAGGCCGGTTTCGAAGTTAAATCAGAATTAATCCCGGAAGAACTGACTTACGAACCCCTGCCTTTCTCAAACGAACCCAATAAACCCTCGACAACTTCCTTTGCCGGGGAACCAAATATACCCGGGTCAACAACTCAGCAGGGCAATTCCGGCAGAAAAGCCACACTTCCCACCGGTAATAAGTGGAGCATCAGGCAAACCACGCCCGGCACAGGACCCGGTATTCAAAATCCCGGAGCTTACAAAAAACCTACCGCTCCTTCCAAAAGATCATCAATCCAGAGTTCGAGACCAACAGGCTCAAGCCTTAAAAAGCCGCGCCCACTGACTGATATTCGAACAATTTTGGAACTGCCCACCGATTACATGCCTTACGAAAAACTGGGAGATGATTTCGGAAAACTGCTTTTGCGCAGCGTCAACGGCAGCTTGTTTTATCACGATCCCGGACAGGGACAAATGTTATGCGCCTTGCTCTGGACCGAAACCAATCTCGCTAAAAAAAATAAAACCGCCACTGCAGCGTCCAGACGTACTTTTGCCGGCGGCGGCAGTGGCGGAAAGTTTTATCCGCCGCCATCAACTCTCACGCGCCAGGGAATAGCTAACAGTCCCGTGATCGCAAAAGCCACTCTCGATCTGCGGGGAAACAGCGGGCAATTCCTGCAATTATTCAGTAAGTACCTGCCCGAAGGAAAAGCTAAATTTGTCGGAATAAATTTTGATCCGGCAACCCAGTTCAATCGCAAACAAATGATCGATAAGCTCACAACTTCCGCCTGGCCCTGGACAAATTGTATGTTGAACGACAAATTCAATGCTGCCCAATGGAAAATGCACGGAGTAACCGGGGCGGTAATGCTGTTCGTCGATACCAAGGGCAAGGTTCGCTACATCGGGCCGGTCGGCGGGTACTTACCAAAAATGCTTATCGAAGCGGAACTGAAAAAAGCCCGGGCCGAAGTTCCTTATCCTGTCGTAGCTGCGAATATGCTCCAAAGCATGGATCTCAGCAAATTTAACTCCCTGGCCGCTGGCAAAACCTCGGCACGAATATTACCGTCCGACCCCAATGGCCTGATTTTCAGCAACCAGGAGAATTCCCCGGATGACGAAGGCAAAACGGACGAAGATGCCGCTGTATTTGCCGGCGCCGAAGGTTCAGCGGGTGATACTTCTGACTCGGTCTTTGTCCTGTCTTCTCCCCAGGCCAAACAGATGATGCGCACCGCCCAGCTTCAAGAAAGGATAAGAAGCTTCAATAAGGCCCTGAAAATGTGCGATGACGCACTCGAACGTTGGCCCGACAGCGCCGAAGCCGAAAAAGCCAAGGAAATGATCCGAAGGATTTTACGCAACCCCCGCGGCAAAATCTACAAAGATTTGCGCACCCAGCAGGGGAAATACGTCGGTGATGAAGGTTAAAAGTTCTGACAAAACCAAACTTGTCATGCCCGACCCGATCGAGCATCCAGTCTCCGTAGTTTCCGTAGGATGGGCTTTAGCCCATGCGGACTTTTCGCATTCCAAGCAACTGCCTTCTTAGCCCGGCCTCGCTACAAACCGTTCGTAGCTGTTTTGGATTTCGAGTTTTGGTAATTTGAATTTGTTTAGGATCCCCGATCGGGTCGAGGACAAGCTTAGTGCTCAGGGTTTGGTTGCTGCTAATTGGTTTTATTCGATTACCTAAAAGCCTTATTCTCCCGCCTGCTGATCCTGCTGGTTGATGGTCTCGATGCGTTTCTCCGCTTGCGACAGAATCGCTCGACAGTGCTTGATTAACTTCATGCCCTGTTCGTATTTGTCGATGCTCTCTTCCAGGCCGATTTCGCCTTGTTCAACCTGTGCAACAATTTTCTCCAACTCTTCCAGCGCCTGCTCGAATGTCTGTTTGGGTTTTTCCATATTAGTCATAAATATCCTTTCTTTGGAACCGCTCACAGCAATAAACAACTTCCGCCCAAAAGCCCCCAGCCGCCAGGCGGTGGAAACTTGCCCTGAAAGGGCGAAATAATCCGCGTTCATCGGCATCTATCGGCGGTTTCATCTTGATTGCCGTGAATAATTACCCTTTTTTAGCATTTTTCCTGGAAATCACCTTGCTGTCGATGAAAGCTTCACCCGCCAGTTCCGTCCGCAAAACCTCCCCGGCCTCGACCGAAGAACCCGCCGAAATAATTGCCCCGCTTTTTCCCTCGCGGGTAATGGAATACCCCCGACCGAGTACTGCACGAGGATTCAGATTTTCCAGACGTTTCGTAATCGAATCAAGTTTGTAATTCTCATGGCCTATAAGGTGACGCTCCGCCTGTTTGCTGCGCCGAACCAGGTTGTCAATCAGCGTCGAATCAGCTTGCAGTCGTCGTTGCGGACCTGCCGAAACCAGCTTCAAAGAAAACTTCTCCAGCTGATGACCCTGACTTCTGCGGTAATCGTCCAGGATCCTCTGCAACAGGTGCAAATGTTCACTTAATTGGCTCCGTGCTCTGCCCAGTGCCTGGCCCGGCTCTATACGCCGCAGAACACCTACATAGTTATCCAGTCTTCCAGCCGTCATTCTGAGCATCTCACTGAAACGCCGACTGATTTCCGACGAGCGTTCATCCAGCAATTGCTGCCGGTGCCGAACAACATCCATAGGCCGCGCAAAACAAGGCCGCCCCATCAAATTTCCCAGACGGCCCCGGCTATCCTGTTGTTTTTGAATCAGGTGGTAATCAAGCCGCCGTTTTAATTCACCAATTTCCTCAATCAGCTCATCCAGAACCGGAACCGACATCTCCGCCGCCGCCGTCGGTGTTGCCGCCCGAACGTCCGCCACCAGATCAGCTATGCTCGTGTCAATCTCGTGACCGATTCCCGTAATGATCGGAATCGGGCACGCATAAATCGCCCGCGCCACAACTTCCTCATTAAACGCCCACAAATCTTCAATGCTGCCCCCGCCCCGCCCCAGAATAACCAGATCGACCCCACCCAGTCTCTCCCGATTTTTATCCAGATAATTCAATGCCCGCGCAATCTCACCCGCCGCCGCCGCGCCTTGCACCGCAACCGGCAACAGTAACTTACGCACGATGCCAAACCGCCGGTTAAGCGTCTGACCGATGTCCTTGATCGCCGCCCCCGTCCCGCTGGTCACTATTGCAATCGTCCGGGGAAAAATCGGCAACGATTTTTTCCTGGCCGAATCGAAAAGCCCTTCCTTCTGCAATTTCTCCGCCAACTGCT
>DAOWAK010000264.1 GCA_030634605.1 Sedimentisphaerales bacterium | reverse complement strand
CCTTACCCACCAGCCCTATCACTCCATAAATAAGCAAAATAGTCACCGTCAGCGGAATCATGCAGATCAGCCCCCACAACGGCGAGCGAAACAGAATCGACATCATGATGAACACCACCAGGAAACTGCCCAGAAAAGACTTCAGCATCCCCGCAACCATCTTGTCCTGCCAGATAACATTAATATAAGTCAGCCCCGCCCAGCGATATTGCATCGGCACCGGCGGCGGATTACTCTCGAAAAATTCTTCCATCGACGCCACCACCTGGTTCATGTCCTTGTTGTCGCCGCTGGTTAACTGAACCCAGACGTTCGCCTGCTGATAATCACTGGTAACCAGATGCCAGAGGTCGTTAGGCTTGTGGCTGCCCTGATATTGCAGCAGACACTCCGCTACCGCCGCCGAACTTTCTGGAATGCGGTAATTTTCCACCTGCCCGTCGATCAACTCCTGATGAACTTTCTTCACCACGTCCGCTATCGAGTTGGACTTACCCACCAGCTTGCCACCTTCAGCAGTTGCTCGGCTAAGGTGCTGCTGAACCTGTTCAACATAATGCAATGCTTGAGGCTGCTTGAAAATCTTCAGCCGCTCCTCCTCCAACCCGAAAAACGCCGCCAGTTCAGTCCAGACATCGTAATCGTCATCACTTTCAACCTGCTCAGCCAGCGCTTCCAATTCAACAATCAACTCACTAAGCAACCCTTCCTTATCATCCGCAGTCGCTGCTTTTTCGCTGAACAATTTTTTCGCCAGCGCACCCAGCTCCACAGCGTTGGGATAATCCGGACTCAATTTTTCCACCGCCTCATCGAGCCGGCCACCAACCGCCTCCAGGTAATCCGAACTCAATCCCTCATCAGCCTGCCCCTCCAGCACCAGGTAAGCCATGTAAGTCCCGCCGAAATGTTGATTCAGTTCGATGTCCGCCTGTCGGATGGGGTGACTCTTACTGAACCACTTAACCGGATTGTCATTAATCTGAATCCGACTGATGCCCCAACCCGCAACCGCCGCCAGAATCAGCACTGCAAAAATAATTCCTTTAGCGCCAACAAAAGTAAACCGCCCCGCTGCCGCCAACCAGCGCCCCATTCGCCCGCCCTCGTGGCCGTGCGCTGCCGCCGATCCGAAATTCGCCAGCGACTTCTCACTGAGCATCATTACATAAGCCGGCACAAAAGTTATCGTACACAACCACGCCAACAGAATCCCCACCGCCACAAACACCCCAAAAACCTGCACCGGCGGAATCGGGGTCAACGCCAGCGACGCGAAACCCGCCGCCGAAGTCAGCGACGTGTAAAGCATCGGCGTAAACAAATGCTGCATAACCTGGCGGATGGTTTTTTCTCTGCCAATTTGCGGATTGTAACGGTCAAAAAATTCCGACAGAATGTGCACCGAGTCCACCACCGCGATCGGCATCAAAAAAATCGGTATCATCGAACTCATGATATGCACCGGGTGACCCAGCCCGATCAGCAGCCCCATGGTGGTGATTACCGAAACCATCGCGACAATCATAGGCGAGATCACCAAAATCAACTTACGGAAGAAAAACAGCATCAGCAAAAAGATAATTACCATCGCCAGCGGCGCCGAAACCGCCATCTGAATGAACATCTCCACCCCAAAAGTGTCCTCCGCCACCGGCAGCCCGGTAATAAAATACTGCTCCGCCCCTTCGAACGACTCGATTTTTTCGTTCAGACTTTTGTAAACCCGATAGCTCAGGTCCTTACTCGTCAGCGGCAGATAAAGACAAATCGCCTTGCCGTCTTCGCTTACCAGCGTCCCCTTGAGCATCGGATTAGACATCGCCCGGTCACGAATTTTCAACGCTTCCTGCTCTGTCCTCGGCGGCTGAGACATCAACCACTCAAACTTGACCTCCCCCGGCTCACCCTGACTGATGTGATCGACGGTTGACGGCGCCAGCAAATCCACCTCAATCACCCCCGCCTCTCTACCGCTCTGCTGTTCATCAGGCCAACTCAGCGTTTTGGCGTATTCGGTCAGCTCAAAAATCCTGCTCAGCGTCTCCGGATTAAAAACCCCTTCCGGATGCTCTCGGTTGACAATTCCCAGCACCACGATGTCGCTAAGCGAAAAAGTTTCCTTAGCCTGGTGATGAAAAACCCGGACAGCTTCGTCCTCAGCTAACATGTTTTCCGGATCGGTATCTGTCTTGATCATCGGGATCATCGCCCCCAGGCCCAGCGTCACCAGAACCATCACGATCGTAACCACACGATAATGCCGAATCGAAAAATTGCTTATTAATTCCTTCATTTCAATAAATCCCTCAAAGCAACAGCTTTACGAATTAATCTGCTCCGCCACAAATTGAATCGGAATGGACAACGACCGCGAGACCAGGCAGTATTTCTCCGCTAACTCAGTTGTTTTCTACAGTTTCTGCTGAGCATCAGGATCACTGGTTTTTACTGCAGCAGTTAAATTCCACCGGCGAGCCAACCACAACAGTGCCGACTCCGCCCAGGGTTGTACTAAACTTTCCATTCTCGCAACGTTCTAATTGGTTCTTGAACCAGTGCATAATAACCTCTTAATTTAGTTCCTGTTGAGTGCCATCGGGGACATACTACTTTTTGTATTACTTCTATAGCTTTTCTGCGTCACGATTGAGCCATGCCCGGAACAGCCAGAGCAAGCGGGGGAATCAAAGGTGTCCGGTGGAAATGCAAAATCTCTTTACAATTTTCTGTCCAGGCGTCGATATTGAATTGCCTCGGCTACATGACAAGATTGTATGTCATCACAATCCTCCAGGTCGGCGATGGTACGGGAAATCTTTAAGATTTTGTCATGTGCTCTGGCACTGATGCCTAACTCGTATATTGCCTGTTTGATCATGATTTTGCCCTGGTCGTCGAGTTTGCAGTATTTTCTGGTTTGACGGCTGTTCATTTTTG
>DAOWAK010000109.1 GCA_030634605.1 Sedimentisphaerales bacterium | reverse complement strand
TATTTCGACTCCGTCGATCCGAATAATGGCGAATACAATGAAATCGAGCATACCTATACCTGGTACCTCGGTTACGTCCCCGGCCACGATCCCAACACCCCCGGCGATCCGAATGTGTGCATGTCGCTTACGGTTCGGGTCAACGAAGCGGCGGAACCGTTGGGGGTGATCGAAAATATCGTGGAGGTCGAAAGCGAAAAATCTTACATCACGGTTACAGAAATCACGCCTGTTTGTTGCTGGGGCGGCGACATCATCCACGTCGATAAAAACGCTAAAGGCTACAACACCGGCACCAACTGGAACGACGCCTATGTCAGTCTGCAAAAAGCATTAGCCAGAGCCGCCAAAGGTTGCGGAGACGAAATCTGGGTGGCTCGTGGTGTGTATAAAGCGGGAAGTAGTACAGGCAGTACATTTGGTCTTATCGACGACGTGGAAGTCTATGGCGGATTTATCGGCAATGAAACTGCCAGAGATCAACGCAGTTTTGTCCGGAATAAGACCTTTCTCAGCGGCGATGATGTCTGCTCTAAAGTTGTTACCGCTGACAATGTAAGCAGCTCCACGATTTTAGACGGCTTTATCATCCAGGCGGGCACATCCAACGGTATGTACTGCAATTATGGCGATCCGATAATTGCTAATTGCGTGGTTATGGAAAATGGCGACATCGGTATTCGATGCCGTTACAGCGAACCGACAATCTCCGATTGCGTCGTCAAGAACAACGATGACGACGGTGTCGAGTTTTACGGCGGTGGCTCGCCAGTTATCGAGCGCAGCAAAATATATGACAATACCGGCTATGGAATCTACGCTCAATCTGCAAGTCCATTCATAGCCAACAACTGGATTCACCACAATGACGAAGGCGGAATATATCTTTACTACGCCGCGGCGGCCAATATTCGCAACAACACCATTGTTTATAACCATAATGTAGGCGTGAAAAAATACGCCGGGACCGCACCGACTATTGTCAATTGCATTCTCTGGAAAAATCAAGACGATCTGGACGGCTGCTCCGCTATCTGTAGTTGTATCGAAGATGACGATACCGGCGACGGCAACATCCACAGCAATCCTGAGTTTGCCTACGAAGACCCCAACGCCTATAACTATCATCTTGATCCTGAATCGCCCTGCATCGATGCGGGGGACGACTCGGCTGTCGCCCAGGGCGAAACCGACATCGACGGTGACGAGCGTATCATGGACTGGAAAGCCGGTACGGATAATGATGTCGATATGGGGGCCGACGAGGTGGCGTGTGAGGATGTAAGTAATGAGGTGGACTGGAACGCTGATGGTGTTATCAATTTCTATGAATATGCTGTTTTGGCTAACGCCTGGCTCAACATCGATCCCGAATACACTACGGAGCCCAACCTCGCCGAAAATTGGGATTCGCTCTGCGATCTCAACGACGATCACTATATCGATATGATTGATCTGGCTTATCTCTGTGAAGAATGGCTCTGGCAGGCCTGCTGGCTCGATACCGAAAGCTGGATGATGATGTCGATGGGCGGTGGCGGAGGATTAGGCAGAGGTGCTGCGACGGAACCGCTATCGGTCTCTGAAATTGAAGCAGCCAAATTAAGAAAATGGCGAACACACAGACCGCCATACGTTATGAATCTTCAGGAGGAAGTCTGGATGTTGGAAGATGTCGCTCTTTGGCTAAACGACATCTGGTTCCAGCACCCGGAAATAAGAGAGGAATTCGACGAAAAAGATCATTTTGATTTCGTAAAAAGCATTGAAGACACCTTGAAAGAAAAAATCAAACTACTGCTCTCCAGCTACGAAAATTAACCCCGGGAGACACCTTTCTGCGTACTCACCCAGAAGTGCTCTTACTCGACATTCAAAAATCGTCATTGATTCCGTGACGGGTTCTCCGCTCCGTGTCGCGGGGATGACAAGCCATTTGCTGCATTTGGCTAAAGTATTACGATTTTTTCAAGATTAGTCTCTATCTTCCAGACCCGGAACCCTGCATCCAAACTGCGAACACTTACCATTTTTACACCGGTTGTTTGGTATTTACGCAGGACTCCAGAATCATCCGTATATCATCATTCTTGGGCGGCATGTTAAGATAATTAGCCACCCCGGTTGCCATGGCCCGCGACCCGAATCTGATTTCGTCGCACATGGCTATAACCGGATAACCTTCGAAATGTTTTATCAGCTTTTTAATTTCGTCGTCATTGTAGCCATCGTATTCCGCCACCACAATATCGAACGGATCATTTTTCAGTTTGATCGCCTCTTCGGCGCTGTCAACATGCTGGCATTCGTAGCCGTGTTCTTCGAACTGGTAAGTTATTAAATTGATTTTTGTGTTATCGAGGCTGACGAGTAAGGCCTTGTTTGTGGAACTGGTGTTTTTTCCCTGGCGAAGCAGGTGTCCCACCATGGCCCGTTCAATCGCGTGAAACAAAAAATCATCTTTTTTCGAACTGGACTTTTTCAGACATTCATCTACCCCGGCTTCTATCAAAGCAAATCGATCTTCATCGTTGTCCACTATCGCGATGCTGGCCAGGCCTGATGGTGCTTTTGCCAGCTCGGGGAGCAGTTTATTGTCCTTGCTGATTTCCGATCCGTTGCACAATATTGCCAGTTGAGCTGAAATTTTCCGGGCACTTTCCATGGCCGCGGCTATTCCGGTAATCTGACGAACCTGGTATGATTCCGCTTTGATGCGTTCGATCAGCTTATTATTTTCTTCGGTTTCCGGACCGACTGCCAGAATTATTACACCGCTGCGTTTATGCATTTTACTGCGCATTTTGGCAATCTGCTCTTCCTGGAGCCGCGTACGCCGGACTTCTTCGTCCGTAACAGCGCGGCAGCCCACTTCCAGCCACGAGCCGTCCTGGTTGTTCATTTTGCGCATCCTTACCACCTCCAGGTAGCTCCGTTTGATTTTTCCACCGGGGCCGGCAAAAACCACTTCCACTAAACGAGACGGCACAAAGGTTAAATCCACATTCAGGCACATGCCGCTCTGGGAGATATCCTTCAAAGTTACGCTGTATTCTTTACGCTCACCGGGCTTAACGTCCGTAATTCGTACCAGAGTGCCCAGGATATTGGTCTCAAAACGCTGCTCGCGACGACGTTGACGATTCTGGTCCTCCTCTGGTAGTTCCGATGCTGATTTTTTGTCCTCGATCAGATTTTGAATGATTTTATCGAGTTCTACCAACTCCGATAAATTGCATCGGTTCAGTATCGTTTCAATTTTTGACAGGTTCATAGGTTTCCCTCGGGTTCCCGCGATCAGGATATACTCGACTGTAATCAAATTCGGCATGAAAAATGCTCTACTGCATGATTTTGCTGACTTACCCCTTATTTTATTAGTAAAACACCATGTTCAATTCGGCAGGACCGATAAAATTCACTTTGACAGAGTCTTTCCCGCCTTGATAATTGCTATGTCCCTGATATAATTAGTTTCTGTTGCGGAAGACGTTTTTTTCAATCGTGCAATTTCGTATATTAGCGAAAGCCTGTTTTAGGCCGAAATACTGGATTTCCGCTTACGCGGGAATGACAAAATGCGGTTTCCGCAACACGTACTAATTATCGGAAATGCAGCGGTTCGAGACTGAAAAACTTGGAATTGTACTGTTAGTTGTCATTTTAAGCGGGTCTGGAGCGGCGGGCGTTTCTTGACGGAAGCTTTTTCCCTTTTGGGGTAATAACATGTTAAAACAAGTGCATCATACCAAACAGCACGAGTGGAAAGATTCCGCTCATGCCCATTTTCAGCGTTGGGCTCATCATTATGACCGCGACATAATTAATGTCTTATTGTTCAAACCCTGCCATCAGCGTGTTCTGGCTGAACTGCGTCAGGGTAAACGTCGCGGACTCAAGCCACTTCGTATCCTGGATGTCGGCTGCGGTACCGGTAATCTGCTCATTCAGTCCCTGCGTTTGGGATCTCATATCCAGTCCGGTGTCGGCATCGACATGTCCGACAACATGATCGACTACGCCCGCGAAAAGGTCGAAAGCATGAATCTTGCCAAAAAACTCAGCTTTAAAGTTGGCGACGCGGAGCACCTGCCTTTTCCGGACAACTCGTTCGATGTCGTTACCTGCTGCAATTCGTTTCACCATTACCCGCATCAGGACCGTGCTGTAAGTGAAGTGTTGCGGGTTTTGGACAACGACGGCCGTTATATGCTTATCGACGGCTGCCGTGATGATCCGCTGGGGTACTTCATTTTTGATATCTGTGTTACCCGGGCCGAAAATCACGTTCATCATTGTTCGTCCGGACGTTTCCGCAATTTGCTCAACGACGCCGGCTTTGCAAAAGTCAAACAGAATGTCTTCGGCGTCTGTCCCCCAGCTATTATGAACATCGCTTACGCGAAAAGATAATCGATAATCTGCCCGGCCAAAACCGAAATCCCGGATTTGCTTCGGTAGCATTCAACCGGTAGTGCTCAAATTTAAATTGTAAGTGTTCACGGTAATCAAGATGAAACCGCCGATAGACGCCGATGAACGCGGATTATTTCGCCCTTTCAGGGCAAGTTTTCCCCGCCTGGCGGCTGGGGGCTTTTTAGTGAGAGTTATTTATTTCTGTGAACAGTTACTTTAAATTATAATTTTGAAATCTGGAGATAACCATGTCCGCTCCCAAAGAAGTAGAAACCGGAACCAGCTTTACCCCGAAATTCGATGCCCACGGACTGATCCCGGCCATTGCCCAGGACGCCCAAAGCGGCGAAGTTCTGATGGTCGCTTACATGAACGAGCAGTCCCTGGCTGAAACGATTGCCACCGGCAACGCTATTTATTATTCCCGCTCGCGAAAAAAACTATGGCGTAAAGGCGAAGAATCCGGCCACGTCCAGAAAGTGCAGGAAATCCTCGTCGATTGCGATCAGGACTGTCTGATTCTCAAGGTGACGGTCGATTCCGGCCAGTGCCACGTTGGCTATCAGTCCTGCTTTTACCGCCGTCTGAGACAGGGCAGCAATAACCAGCTTGAATTCGTAGCTGAGCCGGTTTACGACCCCGCTACGGTCTATAAAAAATAACACCTTGCAATAAAGGTTATTTGCAGTCGGGTTAATGGCTGGCAATCAGCATGGTTAACTTTTTTAGGAAGGGGTTCTTATGTTTCCGCCGGATGTTTACATCGCCAGAAGAGAACTTTTGTTGCGGCAGGTCAAAACCGGCCTGATTTTTCTGCCGGGTAACGAAGAGAGCCCCATGAACTACCCCGACAACGCTTATCCGTTTCGTCAGGATAGTTCTTTTTTGTATTTTTTCGGGTTGGATAGCCCGTCCCTGGCTGGGGTGGTTGATGTTGACCAGGGCCAACACATCGTTTTTGGCGACGATCTGACTGTCGAACACGTCATCTGGATGGGAGCCCAGCCGAGCCTGGCCCAGAAGTGTGAAAAGGTCGGTGTTACCCAGACCGCTGCTCTGGAGAAGTTGCCCGATTTGCTGGACCAGGCTTTGCGGCAAGGTCGCCCGGTGCATTTTCTGCCCCAGTACCGC
>DAOWAK010000015.1 GCA_030634605.1 Sedimentisphaerales bacterium | reverse complement strand
TGAATCAATTTTGCAAATTGAACCTTTGCAGTGGAAAGATTCTGAGACTTTGCTGGAAAATTGCGGGGTTGCGCCATTTGAGCGTTTGATAGAAAGAGTGGATCCGAAAAAGGTGGAAGCTATGATTGAAGAAAGTAAAGAAGACCAACAGCAAGAGCAAGGCGAACCGGCCCAGGCAAGTCCGCTGGATGCCGAGCCGATCGCGGAGCAGATAAATTTTGATGATTTTATGAAGGTTGATTTGCGGGTTGCCCAGGTTACCAAAGCCGAGCTGGTTGACGGGGCGGATAAGCTGTTGCGGCTGGAGCTTGATCTGGGCGGTGAAAGCCGCACGGTGCTGGCGGGGATTCGTCAGGCTTATGAACCGGAGAAGCTGATAGGCAAGAAAATGGTAATGGCGGCCAATCTGGCTCCGCGTAAGATGAAATTCGGCGTTTCTGAGGGGATGATCCTGGCGGCGGGGCCGGGTGGTAAGGATGTTTTTGCTTTGACGGTTGACGATGGTGCCGAGCCGGGCAGTCGCGTTCACTGATTCTTAGTCCTCTATTAGGTCGAGCTGCAACCAAGATAAAACCGCCGATTCACGCCGATAAACGCAGATTTTGTAGGTGTTAGGTGCTAGATTTTAGGTAAAAGCCAAGATTCTCAGCCACAAAAAACTTTAGGGCGGTCGATTTGCAACCCAAGCAAGAAATTTAACCACGAAAAAATCACGCATAAAAAACAAGAAGTTGAAGAATAGTATTGCTATGACTGAAAACCCGAAAAATTCTATTGAGCAGGTTTTGCGAGACGACGGCCGCTATCCGCTTGAAGCGGTTCAGTTCGTGCGTGAAGGGCTAAACCATACGGTAGATAAGTTTCACCCGGATGCAAAAGAGGATGACACTCCCAGCCATGTCAGCGGGGCCCAGCTATGTTTTGGTTTGCGTGAACTGGCCCAGAAACGCTGGGGAATGCTCGCCCGCCATGTGCTGAAAAGCTGGAACATTAATAGAACGCGTGATTTTGGTGAAATTGTTTTTCTGCTGATTAATAACGATTTGATGCAAAAGACTTCCAGCGATTGCATGGACGATTTCGAAGACGTTTATGATTTTAATGAAGCGTTTTCCTGAAACGGATTTAATGAACCCGAAATCCCAGGGCGATCAAGTCGCAACCAAGATGAAACCGCCGATTAACGCCGATTAACGCCGATTTAGTAGGTGTCAGGTTCTGGATGATAGGGTTTAGTTGTTAAATTTTTGTTAATAGCCAAGATTCACAGCCCCAAAAACACAAAAGATATATAACCATGAAGAGCTTACCCGCCGTGCTCGCGGCCGTTGTCGCGGCAGTTCAAGTCGGGTATGACAAGTTGAATTGGTCAAATTGAGCAGTAAATGCCTTTTCTGGCGTTTTTTTACCCCCCTTTTTTTGATAATTATCCATTTTCTGCGGCAATAATTGCCTGATTGTGAATCAATATGCGCATTATCTGCGCGTTTGTAAATGGGGATTAAAACGCAGAAATATCGGACCCTTCCTGGGGCGGGGAAAATCCTTAGTGTTATAAGTCATGTTCTGTAAAGGGTTAACGCATGTTTTATGCCGGCGAGAAAATATATTTTTGGTTATAGGTCCTATTTGGCACGGCCTTTGCGATTATGGCATTTGGATGGATTAGCATTAATTATGTTCGTCGGGTTGTTCGGAGAGCAGCCTGGACTTAGATAGATGAGCCAAGAAATGAAGTTTACAGAAGAAAAAGCTATGGCTGGCAATGACTCGGGGCTGGAAGCGTCCGAGGTGGATGTGTTGTTGGCGAGCCTAAGCGAGGGCCGACTTGCTCAGCGAATTGCTGAAGCCTCCCGGTTGGCCCTGGCGAAGCACATGGTTTTAACGGCTCACGAAATGCGGTCCGCCGTCGGGACGGAGTTCCCGGCGCAATAAAGCTTAGGGATGAGCAATGTTATATGGATTGTATGTATCAGCCGCTGGTGCGCTGGCCAATTCCTACAGACAGGATGTCGTAGCGAATAACCTGGCCAATGCGGACACTGTCGCGTTCAAGCGCGATTTGGCGATGTTTAAAGCAAGGCCCACCGAGGCCAGCGAAAATGGTCCCCGCCGGTTTACCGACCGTTTGTTGGAGAAGCTGGGCGGGGGTTCTTTTGCGCTGCCGACCCACATCGATTTTTCCCCCGGTTCGTTGGATATTACGGGCAATTCCTTTGATTTGGCGTTGGCTGGTGAAGGTTTTTTCCAGGTGCAGAAAGATGGCAGTGTTCATTACACCCGGGACGGCAGGTTCGCGATGGACGAGAATAATCTTCTGGTAACCAACACCGATCATCTGCCGGTGCTGGATGAAGCGGGGGATACAATTGAGATTAATCCGGCATTGCCTCTGAGTGTTAACGAGGCGGGTCTGGTGAGCCAGAACGGAAATACAGTAGCTCGGCTGGCGGTGGTGGATTTTGATGATACCAGGGGACTCAGGAAGCAGGGCAACAGTATTTATTCTTTGCAGGGCAACCAGGAGCCGCGGGCGGTAAAAACGTTGGTTAAACAGGGAGCTTTGGAGAATTCCGGTGTTAATGCGATTAATCAGCTTACTGAAATGATTAAGGCCCAGCGGTTGTTTGAAACCAATATATCTACGCTACAGTTGCAGGATCAGACGTTGGGGATGGCGGTGACGAGGTTAGGTTCGGTTAGTTAACAGGTGAAAAGGTAAAACAGAAGCGATAAACGGAAAAAAAAATGGCGATAACAGCATTACATTCAGCGGCAACCGGCATGAAGGCGATGGACACCAAGCTCGATACCATCGCCAATAACCTGGCGAATTCCGGCACGACCGGTTTTAAGTCTCAGCGGGTAAATTTTGAGGATTTGTTTTATGAAGAGCGTCGCCAGCCCGGAGCTTTGAATAATTTGGGACAAAGAACCAGTATGGGATTGTTCGTGGGATTGGGTGCTCGGGTTTCGAATACTCAGCTTGATTTGCGTACCGGATCTCTGGAAGAAACCGGTCAGCCACTGGATGTTGCAATTCAGGGGAATGGACTTTTCCGGGTAACCACATTTGACGGGATAGGAGAGGGGGGCGTGGCCTATACCCGTGCCGGCAACTTCATTAAAAATAATGAGGGTGATCTGGTGCTGGCGACTGCCGATGGACCGGTGCTCGAACCATCAATTAACTTGCCCGAGGGAGTGGATATTAATACCGTCACGATAACCGGTGATGGACGCATCACCGGCATTGTGGATGGAACCCTGGAGGACCTGGGTCAGTTCGAACTTTATACCTTTCCTAATCCGCATGGCTTACGAATGGTTGGGGGCAATCTTTATGTGGAAACCGAAGCTTCCGGTTCGCCATCTTCTGGTAATCCGTCTGATGCCGGCTTTGGCAAACTGGTTGGTCGATTTCTCGAATCCAGCAACGTCGATCCGGTGAAGGAATTGATTGGCATGATTCGGACTCAGCGGAATTTTGAGTTGAATTCACAGTCGATCAAGGCTGCGGATGAAAGCTTGCAGGTGGTTAGCAGGTTACGTCGTTAGTTTTCAAGAGAACAAATGAAAAACTTTTCGAATAAAATTATTATTTTGATTATCGCGGCGATGATTTTGGCTGGTCTGTCCCGGCTGGCAGCTGGAGCAGCGGTCGAAATTCGTTTGCGCAGTAGTGCCGATGTCAAACCCGGGCCGGTTTGTCTGGCTGACGTAGCGGAGAACATTGTGTGTGAGAATCACGAGCAGGTAAGCCGGTTGAAAAGCCTGATTGTTCACACCAGTTCAGGTGATTTGGCAAATGATTCCATAGGAGTTTTTGAAATTACGCGTGCTCTGGCCCGTGCCGAAATCAATCCGGCTACGGTTGACATTTTCGGGGCGGCTTTTTGTCGATTGGTTGTCGAGGATAATGCAACTGTGTCGCAAGGTTTTTCAGTACCGGAAGCAGAGCCGTTGGAGAGGACTCCTGCGGTTCCGGTGGGCCCGACATTGGCGGATAAACTTACCGAAACGGTTGCGGAACTGTCCGGTTATCCAGTCGATCGTTTGAAAGTTGATTGGCAGAGCAATAAGAGGGAATGTCTGCAATTGCCGGCGGGAGAAAATCGTTTTGAAATTAAGCCCCGCTCAACTGCCACGCTGGGCAATGTAAGGTTTGATGTTGTTGACTTGAACTCAAAAGGGGCAATTACGGTTAACAGTTCTGCGGCGGTGAAATATTCGTCATTTCGTGTTTATGGAACGGTTCAGTTGATGTGCGAATCTGTGGTTGCTGCCCGCTCGCTAGCTCCGGGAGATGTGATTGCCGAAGACGATGTAAAAATCACTTCCCGCCGGGTTACTTCTTATCGAGACATTGGTTTTGCCAGTATGGAAGGTCTTATTGGCTACGAAGTTTCCCGTCATATTCCGGAACATACTGTTGTAACTTCAGCGATGATTCGGAAACTCAAAGTAATCAAACGTAATGATCCGGTGGAAGTTATATCAAGAGCGGGGCAGATCAGCGTTACCGTCCGAGGGCAGGCTTTGGCAGATGGTTGTATGAATGAAGTGGTTCCGGTTCGCTTTGGTCCGAGCAAAACCATTGTTCGGGCACGGGTTACCGGGCCGGGCCAATTGAGCGTTATTGAGAATGATATCCAACCGGATCAGCAACAATCTATCGACCAGCAACGCCGGCAGCAGTGGCGGCAGCAGAAAATTGTAAACGCGGATTCCAGTCGGAACAATAAGATGACCTTTGCCCGGGAGAAGAAATGAATCTGACAAGCTGGACAACTAAAAAAATGTTTCATGCTGAAAAGATCTCGACAATGGGCCGGCGATTGGTTCAGGTCGGGCTGATTATTGCCATTTTTGGGACGTTTTCATTTGCCGGCACGCCAACCAACAGTATTTACAACCGTGCGGTAAAGGAAATCCGCAATCAGCGGTTGCGAAGTTTTGGTGACGACGGATCCAGCAATGCCAATGTTGTCGGTAATTCTTCTGTTAATACGGGAAAAACAGAGCGACCGCGAGCCCGGGGGAATAGTGATTCCTGGATTGCGGTCGATAAGCCTCGTCCGAAGGACATTCGTGTGCATGATCTGGTTACGATTGTCGTTCACGAGGTCAGCAAGCACGCTTCCAAGGAGGATACCAAATCCGAGAGAGGATATTCCATCGATGCGGCTTTGAAGGATTGGCTGCGTTTCAACTCCGGCAGTATTCGTCCAGACAAGCAACCCAGCGGCGATCCCAAAGTCAGCTTTTCTTTTGAAAGAGAGTTCGAAGGCAAGGGTAACAACAAGCGATCTGACACTCTTTCGGCGCGCATCCAGGCTGAAGTTATCGACGTAATGCCCAACGGTAATCTTATTCTCGAGGCAACCCACAAGGTTGTTACCAATGAAGAGGAAACAACAATTACTTTAACCGGAACCTGCCGTAGTAAGGATGTCGGCGTGGATAACACCATTATATCTACGCAACTGGCCCGGTTGGACGTTCGCAAGCATCACAAAGGTATCGTTCGGGACGCAAACAAAAGAGGATTGCTTTCCGGTCTGATAGATTGGCTGGCGATTTTTTAACCAGGAGCGATAAGTTAAAAGTGTTAAAGCGTAACGGTTACTTGGGAATAACAACAACAGGTTAATTTTGATGAGTTTAGAATCGCGAACTACAATGGAATCAGAAAACATGGCTGAGATTATCCGCGACAATCTGAAACGATCCAACAAACTTAAGGGTTCTGTGGTTATTCTGACCCTTTTGGCGGTGCTGATGGTTTCATCACCGGTTGGAGCTTTGACGCGCATTCGCGATATTGCGCGGCCTCTGGGCGAACGTAATAACAAACTTATCGGCCACGGTTTTGTGATTGGACTTAACGGTACCGGTGACGGTGATTCACTGGTAACCATGCGTCCGCTACGTGAACTGCTCGAGAAACTGGGCAATCCTGTGGACTTGATGGACCTAAATCCGAAAAATGTTGCTTATGTAATGGTGACTGCCGATCTGGGACGACACGGAGTTCGCGACGGTGACAAAATTGATGTTAATGTACACAGCATCGACAAGGCCAAAAGCCTAGCCGGCGGCACTTTGGTTATTACCGAACTTCTTAGCTTATATCATGCCGATCCACGTCGTTACGGCTGGGCCCAGGGACCGATTTCCATTCCGGACAGTCAGACTCCCACCAGCGGCATCGTTAAAGGCGGCGGCGATATAGATACGGATGTTTTATACAATTTCGTGGACCGGGACAGCTATCCCGGGAAAACCATCTTTACTATTGTCCTTGATGAAGATCAGGCATCATGGCAGGTTTCCAAAGCGGTTGCTGACATCATCAACGAAGAAGCATTAGCTCCCGGTGTCGGCCAGGAAGATTACCTGACAGAAGCTGCTGACCTGGAACCTACCGCTGTTGCTTTGGGACCCAAGAACATTGAGGTTCTTATTCCTCAAAAGCAGGCGGGCAATCCTTCAGCTTTTATCGCCCGTATCATGAACCTACCGGTTGATTTGCCCGATCCTGAAGCTGTTGTGGTGATTAATAGAAAAACCGGCGTGATAGTGATTACCGGAAACGTGGAAATCGCCCCCGTCATCGTCCACGTAAACAATCTATCGATTCGAATAATCGAACCTGAACCAATCCCGCGTCCGGGCCAACAGATTGTTTCGCAGACGGAGTGGACAAAATTTGATACAGCCGCCGGCGGGAGCGTGAAACTTCAACAACTTATCGATGCCCTTGATCAACTTAACGTGCCGATCCAGGATAAAATCAACGCAATTTATGAAATTAATCGTGCCGGTGCCCTGCGGGCCTCGATCAGAACGGAGTCTTAAATGACCGCGGTCAATAATGTTAATTTAATATCTGCTAAGAATTATGCTGCCCAGCAAATTCAGTCGGTCCAGAAGGGTGCTGAGAAATTACCCCGTCAAGCCGATCCGGAACTGGTTCAGAAAGCCAATGAGTTCGTCAATCAGATATTCTGGGGCACTATGCTGAGGGAATTCCGCGACGCTCACAAAAATCCTATTCTCGATAATGGTCCGGGTGCTCAAACATTCGTTCGTCAACTGGACCAGATGATGATCGAACGCATTAGTCAGCGGGGTAAATCGCCTCTGACGGATGTTTTGCTGAGACAACTTGATCCGCGCGGTTTCAAGGCGGGTAACTATAAAAAGAATCATGTGGCAAAATCGATTACTCAGGAAGCATTAAGCAATGGCTGAAATAGCAAAAAAACTTATTGATGCCATGAAAATGGAATTAAATTGCCAGCAATCCCTGGCTGCTTTGCTGGACAATAAGCTCGATGCCATGCGTCATTACGATTTGACGCGGCTGGAATCCCTGACTGTGAATGAACAACAGTTGGTTCAGGACACGCTGGCCCAGGAAAATCGTTGTACAGATCTGGCCCGTTTTGCCACTAAAGAGCTGGTGCCGAAAAAGCGTGGCAGTTTGGCGACGGCCAGTGAACTAGCTGGTGTCTGCCGGGAGCCTCAGCGTTCTCAGTTGTTGTCTCTGGCGGCTATGCTGAAGCAAATGGCGGAAAAAGTACAAAGGCTCAACCGGATTAACAGCATTGCATCGGAAAAAATCTTAAACCATTTTGACGGTGTTTTTCGCATCTTTGCTCAATCGGGATGCGATATCGGCCTCTATCAAAGGGCCGGCAAAAAAACGCTCCTGGAACAAAATCGACTTGTTGACGCTATTGCGTAGTTAATAATTGTGAGGTTTTAAAGTGGCTTTAATTAACGGTTCATTACAAATCGGGCGCAGTGCCATCACCGCCTCTCAGGCGGCTCTTGCCGTTACCGGTAACAATATGGCCAATGCCGCCACGCCCAGCTATTCCCGTCAGAGTGTTCACCTTGCTCCAACTCAATACATGGAGGTTATTCCCGGAAAATATACCGGCACCGGCGTTGTCCTTTATGATATTCGGCGGCAGGTCGATGAAGCTCTGAACGGCCGTATCCGCAGTGCGGTGGGTGAATCCGCTTCCAGTCTTATTCAGCAGCAGGCACTTTCCAGGGTAGAAGCCACCTTCAACGAACTGACCGAGTCCGACTTATCCAGCCGGATGAACGCATTTTTCCAGGCCTGGTCCTCACTGCAAAATCAGCCTCAGGACATCGCATCGCGCAGCGTTGTTCTGCAAGAAGGTGCCGGCCTGACCAATTTTATTCGTTCAACGTATTCTGAAATGAGAAGTGTTCAACTTGATCTTGACGCTCAGGTTCGCTTCCAGATAGATCAGGCCGATGCTTTAGCCTCGGAAATTGCCGTACTCAATCGGCAGGTGGTTACTGCCGAAGCTGGAAACGCCGGTTCGGCTGCGGCACTTCGTGACCAACGCGATGATCTGCTCAAGCAGTTAAGTGAACTCGTTAACATCACCACTCGCGAAGTTGATGGTGGTGCGGTTAACGTATTCATTGGCAACGACCCTCTGATTCAATATTCAGATAATCGCGGGCTGGAATATATCGAACGACAGGACGCGAACGGTGCCGCCTTGGCTCAGGTGGTTTTTTCCGACAATCAACAGGCCATCGAATTAACCAGCGGGAAAATTCATGGTCTGATTACCGCCCGCGACGATAAGCTGGGCGGTGTTATCGCCCAGGTAGATAACTGGACCAAAGCCATGATTTTCGAGGTCAACCAGCGTCACAGTCTGGGTCGCGGTATGGACGGCTTTACCGCGGTTTCCAGCTTCTATACTACCGAAGATCCGACTGCTTCTCTGGCTGATGTCGATGCTACCGAACTGCCCTGGGCGGTGACCAACGGCGTGTTCAATCTGCATGTAACGGACAGTTCCGGCAATACCGTAACTACCCAGGTCAACGTTTCTGTGGGCATGGATTCCAGCGATACCAGCTTGAACGATCTGGCTGCGGATCTCGATGCTGCTGCCAATATTAATGCTTTTGTTGATACCGCCGGACGGTTGAGGATTAATTCGGACTCGGGTTTCACCTTCGGTTTTTCCGGTCCGGAAAATGCATCCGATGCCACCAACGCTCTGGCGGTGCTGGGTATCAACACTTTCTTTGAAGGAACCGGTGGCACAAATATTCGGGTTCGCTCGGAACTTGCTTCGAGCCCGCGCGACGTAGCTTGCAGCGGCAACGGCCTGGCTGGAAACAGTGATATTGCCGCTGACATTGCCCAACTCAGCACTGTTAATGTTGCATCGCTAAACGATCTGTCCCTTTCTGACAGTTTCAGTGCCTTGATTGGTACGATTGCCGCCGACACCAAAGCTGCTCAGGATAACTATACAGCTGCCGATGTCGTTCTGCAGACTCTCGAATCCGAACGACAGAGCATCAGCGGCGTTTCGATCGACGAAGAAGCTATCAACATGATTATCTTCCAGCGGGCTTTCCAGGGAGCGTCGCGCTATGTAAGTTTGATAAATCAAATGCTCGATGAGATAATCTCCCTGGTTTAGAAGCAACAAAATTAGAATCAAAGGATTGTCGAAAAAAAAGTTTAAAAAGAAATACCGGCCAGCTGAAAACCTGATTTAACAAACTGCTGACCCCAAAAAGAGGTTTTAACCATGCCTTCTTCCGTAAGGCCGACAAATGTTGCTCGCGTGTCCATGCTCATGAGGACCGATTTGCTGATGAACAGCATCCGGAATAATTCCGTTGATCTGTTAAAAACTCAGAATCAGTTATCGTCCGGCTTGAGACTGTCCCGGCCCAGCGACTCGCCCGCCGAAGGCACCACGATCATGCATCTCGACAGCATGTTGGAAAGGTACCAGCAATACATCAGCAATATTGGTTTTGTCGATGGTGCCCTGGCTACCGCGGACAGCGCTTTCGGACAGGCCAACACTTTGCTGCAGAACGCTCATTCGCTGGCTCTCGAAAGCATCGGTATGGGTGCGGATGACTCCGCCCGCAGTGCCAATGCCCAGATGATCGACCAGATTATTGAGCAAATGGTTACCATCGGCAACACTTCCTACCGCGGCAGCTACATTTTCGCCGGTGAAAATTCTACGGTTGCTCCCTTCGAAGCTTCCAGCGGCGGGGTGCTTTTCACGGGAACGCTCGATCAATTATCCTCACGGGTTGCTGATGACAATGAGGTTTTCTTCAATATCAATCCCGACGAAACTTTCGGTATTCAGAGCAGCCAGGTCGTCGGCATTGCGGATCTTGATCCGGATATTACAGTTGATACTCTGATTTCTGATCTTAACGGAAACCTGGACATGGGTGTTAGGCTCAGCAGCATTACTATTAGTGATGGCGTGAATTCCGATACGGTTGATCTGAGTTCCTGTGTGACCGTTGGCGACCTCATCAGGAAAATAAATGACAGTACGGTTGCCACCACAACCGCCGCTATTAATGCAACCGGTGACGGACTTACCATAACTTCCACCATGGGTGGTGCAGATCTTACTATTACAGAATTGGGTACAGGATATGCCGCACGGGACCTGGGTGTCTTCGACGATATCGGTGCCGGTGCGACACTAACAGGCCAGGACGTCGATGCTCGC
>DAOWAK010000186.1 GCA_030634605.1 Sedimentisphaerales bacterium | reverse complement strand
TGGATTTTTCAGCACAACCTCGAGTTTGAGTTCGCGCTCGTGGGAAATCGTGTGGACGTAACGGTCCAGATAGCCAAATCCAAACGCTATCGAGCCCACTACAACAGCAATCAGCCCCAGCACCAGCACCCGCCGGCCCAGCCAGACCCAGTAGTGCACCGGGATTATCGAAGCGATTTTACGCCAGAATTGGCTGTTTTTTTTCTTTTTGCGGGTTTTTTTTGCCTTTTTCTTGCTCATAAACTTTATATCGACCGCTGCAGGGCCATTCGTACAATCTGAGCACATATTTTGGGCATATCGTTGCCGGCCTGAGCGGCGGCTTTGGGCACCAGCGAATGAGACGTAAAGCCGGGCAGGCTATTGACTTCGAGAACGTAAATCTGCTCGCGCTCATCGACGATAAAATCGACCCGGCCGAAATCACGGCATTTCAGGGCCCGGAAGGCTGTCAGGCCGGCCTGCTGGATAGCCGCCAGGGTGTCATCCGACAGATCGATATCAAAATAATACTGGGTTTTGTCGTCGAGATATTTTGCCTGGTAATCGTAAAAACTCTGGGCGGCACGGATTTCCAGCACCGGCAGTGGCTGATCACCAATGACTCCGACGGTCAGCTCGCGACCTTTGACGAATCGTTCCACCAGACAATCGCCATGTTCGGCGCAGACTTCCTGGGCGGCCTGTTTAGCGATTTGGCTGTTGCCGGCGATGGTGATGCCGACGCTGCTGCCCTGACAATTAGGCTTGACCACGCAGGTGGTGCCGACCTGTTCGAGGCAGCTTTCAATGTAACACTCGAATTGGGTACTGCCGAGGCTTTGCTCGCGGGACACCTCAATCAGTTGGGAAAATGGCGTCAACAAACCAGCCTCTTCAAAAGCCAGTTTGGAACGATGCTTGTCCATGGCTAATTCTGAAGCAACGGAATCGCTGCCGGCGTAACAGAGGTTGCGTTCTTCCAAGATTTTCTGGAGCTGGCCGTCCTCGCCGAAGGTGCCGTGGAGCATAGGGACAACAACATCGAAATCATTTTGCTCCAGGGCGGAAAAATCGTCCGGGTTGATGTCGCCTTCGGCAACCACAAAGCCCGCCGTACGCAAAGCCGCGGCAACCGCAGCACCGCTTTCCAGAGAAACCTCACGCTCGGCACTGGGGCCGCCACGCAAAACCAAAACTTCTATTTCTTCATTCTTCAGTTCGACTTTTTTGGTGGTGGCAGCCTTTTGTTGATTTTTCTTTGCAGACATACAAATCTCCAGAAGCCCATGAACCCCCTAACAAAGCTTGTCCCCGACCCCCGATCAAGTCGAGGGCAGGCTCTGATCGGGGATGCGCCAAAGATTAAGGGAACCTCTAACAGTTGGCTTTTGAGCCTGGCGAAAACTCATTTTGATAGAACGATAAAATTGGCAACGGGCCGGGTTATTGTTTCCAGAGATCGATCTCCAGCTCCAGCTCCAGCTCAAATCGATCGTTAATTCGCTGCCGGATTAACCCGATCAACTGCAGAACGTCACTGGTGGCGGCACCTTCGCGAGCCTCGATAAAATTGGCGTGCTTTTCGCTGATGAAAGCGCCGCCAATGTTGTGTCCTTTGAGCCCGACCTTGTCGATCAGAGCACCGGCGGACAGAGCACGGGGATTTTTAAAGATGCACCCGGCGCTGCGGCTGTTCATGGGTTGGGAATTTTTCTTGAGCATCCAGACTTCCTTGAGCAGCCGACTGATGCGTTCGGGATCGTCGGGGACAAGTTGGAACTCAGCTTCCAGGATGAACTTGGCAATAATGTTGGTCATGCGGTAGCCGAAGAAGATTTCGTCGCGGGAACGGTTAAATTCGTAACCGCTGCTATCGAGAACCTTGACAGATCCGGTAACGTTGCCGATGTCACCAAACCGCCCCCCGGCGTTGATCTTGACCGCCCCGCCAATCGTACCGGGAATACCAATAAGACATTCGGTACCACTGAGACCTTCACCGGCACAACGGCGAACAAACTGACTAAGGCTCACCCCGGCTTCGGCAATCACGGTGCCGGTTTCTTTATCTATCGAAATCTGTCCGAAATTTTTGTAGTACATCTGAACGACAACCGCGTCGAGCCCCTCGTCAGCGACCAGAATGTTGGAGCCGCGGCCGAGTACGTAGATATCGACCTCGTTTTCGTGACAGCGGCGAACGACATCGAGCAGTTCGGCTTTGCCGCGGGGACGAACCATGTAGCGCGCCGGGCCACCGAGCCGAAACCAGGTGTGCTTCGCCATGGGTTCGTTTTCTTTAACGATCTCTTCCAAGCCTGCTAACAAGTTCATCGGCAATCTTCCAAACGTCTCCGGCCCCCATGGTTACCACGACATCGCCGGCGTCAACGGTCCGGCCCAGGTAATCGATAATCCGCTCAAAATCACCTAAGTAGTGGGCTTGCCCGCCCTGGCCGACAATTACCTCCGCCAGCATGGCGGCGTTGATTTCACGGCGTGACGCCTCACTGTCCCGGACAAAATAAATGTCCGGTAACAATATTATATCAGCGCAGCCGAAACTTCTAGCAAATTCCTGCAATAAAAATCTCGTCCGACTGTGCTGGTGGGGCTGAAAGACACACCAGAGCCGCCTCGGCTCAAAGCGGGCCCGGATGGCTTCCAGCGTAACCTTGATTTCGGTGGGATGGTGGGCATAATCGTCCAGCACCACAACATTGGCAGCCTTACCCTTGAGGGTCATTCGGCGGGAAACACCGGTGAAATTTTCCAGTCCGGTGCAGATTTGCTGATCGTTCAACCCCCCATGCCGGGCTAGCGCCGCCACCGCCAGGGCATTGGCAACATTGTGCCGACCGGGCAGGGTCAGCTTGAGCCGGCCCAGTTTATTGCCCTGGTAAAGCAGACCGAATACCCCGCAGCCTTCCTCGAAAACCAGATCCCCCGCCTGCCAACGGGCCTTGCCCTCGACGCTGAAAAACTCACATTTGCCGGCGTAACCCGCCAAAGCCTCCGCGACATTGTCATCGTCAGCGTTGGCAACCAGCAAACCCTCGGGCTGAATCTGATGAGCAAATCGGCCGAAAGTTCGCACAATCTCGTCCAGACCACTGTAGTAATCGAGGTGGTCGCGTTCGATGTTCAAAATTGCAGCCGCGGCTGGATGAAGGTTGAGAAAGGAACGGTCGAATTCACAAGCCTCGACGATGAGCAGCGGATCAGCCCCCGCTCCACTGCCGGAACCATCGCCGGAACTGCCCTCCGAACTGAGCTGATGCACCCCGGCACCAATAACATAACTGGGATCCATCCCTGCCGATTTAATAGCGTAGGTCAGCCAACCGCTGGTGGTGCTCTTGCCGTGGGTGCCCGCAACCGCGAAAGTGGGAATCTGCTTCGTTAATTCGCCGAGCATTTCAGCGTATTTCCGAATGGTCAGGCCGCGACGACGGGCGGCGATCAATTCAGGATTGCCGGTGCCCACCGCGGCGGAAACCACCAGACAATCAAGATCGTCAGCCAGATTCGTCTCCTGATGACCAAGATGAATCTCAACGCCCCGCTCAGCCAGCCGATCCAAAGTAGCTGACTGCTGCTGATCCGAACCGCTGACCCGGCAACCACGCTGAGCCAAAACCTGGGCCAGACCGCTCATCCCACAGCCTCCAATACCAACAAAATGATAAGATAACGGCTTCGTCAATTTTTTTCTCTTTCCAATTAGTGCTTGTTGCGAAAGAATGTCACCCTCGCGAAAGCGGGGGTCCATTGGTTCGAAAACGGTTATTTCGTTCAATATCCTGGATTCCCGCCTACGCGGGAATGACATTGTTTGTTTCGGCAATAGATATCAATTCCCGGGCCACATCCTGGGCGGCGTCGGGGCGAGCCAGTTCCGCCGCTGCGCCCGCCATTTCATCCAGGATGGCGCGGTGCTGGAACAGGCCCTGAAGAACTTCGGCAAGATTGCGCGACGTTTTTTGTTCGTCGCACTGGTCGATAACGATTCGAGCGGCTCCGGTCTGGGCCAGAACCTGGGCATTTTT